>DATJDE010000445.1:0-5350 GCA_035497595.1 Rhizomicrobium sp.
CCGCCAGCTCACTCTGTGGGGCTGCATCGCCGCGATTGCAGGGTTCTTACTGTTTCTCAGCGTCGCGAATTTCGCGCCGCTGGTCTTTGCGCTGGTGCTGATAGGGTTCGGCTTCGGTATGGCACGCCCCGGCTTCACGTCCGCCGCCTCGCTCGCCGTGCCTGCCAATGAGCAGGGCGCGGTCGCCGGCATTTTAAGCGGTGCCAGCGCCACAGGCTTTATCGCAGGCCCACTGGTCGGCGCGATGTATGATGTTTCGCCTTTTATCCCTTACATCTTCGGCGCAGTGGGCCTCGTCGGACTGCTCGCCTACATGCTGGTATCGCCAACGCTGCGCAATGCAGGGATCATCCCACCCGACACCAAGCTCACCGAAAAAGACCCGGCAACTCCCGTCGCGAACGGTTGAGCCAAAGCGTGAGATCAGCGCCCGCCCACGTCACCTTCGACCTGAGTCAGTAGAGAGACGGTGGCAAAGCCGTCGGCGGCGATGTTGCGGCTTTTCTGATAGTCGCGGATCGCCGCGCGCACCTGGCGTCCGATCACGCCATCGATGCTGCCCGGATCATAGCCCAGCGTCTTCAAGTCCTGCTGCAATTGAAAGCGCTGGCTGCGCGAAAGCGCCTGCTCGTCGCGCGGCCAGGGCGCAACGATCCCATTGCCCCCCACAAGCTGGTCGGCCAGCAAACTCACCGCCAATCCATAAGAGATCGCCGCATTATACTTCAGCACCACGCGAAAATTATTGAACACCAGAAAGGCAGGCCCGCGCGCCCCGCCGGGCAGAATGATCGCGCCCGGCTGTTCACCGTCAAGGCTTGCGCCTGCCATCGTCGTCACGCCGCGTGCACGCCATTCCGCCATCGGCTTAATGATGTCGAGATCAGCGTCTTCATACGCAAAGCCCCCGGGCAGCTTCACCTCGACACCCCAAACCTCGCCGCGCTGCCACCCGGCATTGGCAAGCAGTTGGGCGGCAGAGGCCAGCGCATCGCCGGGCGATGTCCAGACATCCTTCTTGCCATCACCATCAAAATCAACCGCATGGGCGAGATAGCTGGTGGGGATGAACTGCGTCTGCCCAAAGGCCCCCGCCCAGGACGATCTCATCAGCGCCGGATCGAACGGCCCGCTTTGCGCCACCTTCAACGCCGCCAGCAATTGCGGGCGGGCGTAAGCGGCGCGCGGCCCTTCAAAGGCTAAAGTCGCCAGCGCCTCGAACAGGTTGAACGATCCCATGAAGCGGCCGTAATTGGTCTCATTGGCCCAGATCGCGGCAATGATCTGGCGGGGGATGCCGTAAGCCGCCTCCAGCCGGTCGAACAAAGCAGCATTGGCCAGAAGGGCGACCTTTCCATCGGCAACGCGGGCAGCCGACACCGCGCTGTCGAGGTAATCCCAGACCGGCTTGGAAAATTCCGGCTGGGCGGCGTTCAACTGCTCGATCCGCGGGTTCAGCCGAACCTGCCCCAGCGCCCGGTCATACAGCCCCCCATCAATCCCGGCGGAGAGGGCCTGAACCCGGAAATCCCGCAAAAACCCTTCAAACCGGGTTTCCATCTGCGGTGAGATGTCCGGCGTGCCCTGAGAGGCCGCGGGCGCCGCTGTGGGGTAGAGGGGGCTATCCGGCCCGCTGGCGCAAGACGCGGCCAGCAGAACCGTGGCTGCGGCCAGCCCGCGTCTGGCCTTGAGGCCAAAAGGTCCGTTTTGAGTCATCATATTATGCCCAACCTCGCCCGAAACGACCTGCCGTCCAAGCAAAAAACGAAGCGATTTCAGATAGGTTGACAGCGCGGGAGCCCCCAACTAGGTTCCGCGCCTCTTCGGGGCGGCAAGCCCCCTCAAGCCGTTTGGAAAAGTGTCATGAAGGTTCGTAACTCGCTGCGGTCGTTGAAGAAGCGTGACAAGGATTGCCGCGTCATCCGCCGCAAGGGCCGGGTCTATGTGATCAACAAGAAGAACCCGCGCTTCAAGGCCCGCCAGGGCTAAAGCCTCGCTGGCGCGCCAGACCTGCGCGCGCTAGATAGGCTTTCATGCGTGTCGCCACCGCGTTTTTCGTTTCGATGCTTGTGTTCGTGCCGCCTTTAGCGCGCGCGGACCAGCTCCCTCCCGCCAAACCTCCAGCATCCTCTGCCCAACAGCTCGACCGGCTCTTTGCCGAGCTGGCAAAATCCACCTCCGCAGAGGAGGCCCAAAGCCTTGCCGACCGGATAGAGAGCATCTTCCGCCAGTCCGGCAGCGCCACCGTCGAGCTTTTGATGGCGCGTGGTCAAAGCGCCCTTCAGGCGGGCGATACCGCCACCGCGCGCAAAATGATCGAATCCGTCACAAAGCTCGCGCCCGATTACGCCGAAGGCTGGCACATCCAGGCCCAGCTTCAGGCCGCTTCGGGCGATGATGCGGGCGCGCTGTTGTCCCTGCAAAAATCCGTCGCACTGAATCCGCGCAGTTTCAGCGCGCTTGCCGGGTTGGCCGAGATGCTGGGCGATTACGGCGATAAAAAAGGCGCACTGGCCCTTTATCGCAAAGTGCTCGCCCTCAACCCGATGGACGAACGCGCCATCCGCGCCGTGCGCCGCCTCGCGCGCGACGTCGAGGGCGAGAAGATCTGACCCGCATGCGGATAAAAAGAGTCTAGCGCTCGCTTGCGAACGCCACCCGCAACAGATTGGTTGACCCCGGCGTACCCAGCGGCACACCGGCGGTAATCACAATCCGGTCGCCCTCTTTGGCAAAGCCTTCGCTGAACGCAAAACGCGAGGCACGGTCTACCATGTCGTCCAGATTCTGTGCGTCTTCCGTCGCCACGCAATGCAGCCCCCAGACAAGCGCGAGCCTGCGCACCGTTTCAATCGACGGCGACAGCACAATGATCGGCGCCGCAGGCCGCTCACGCGCCGCGCGCAAGCCGGTGGAGCCGGATTTCGTCCAGGTCACAATGGCGCGGGCATGAATGGTGCGTGTGACTTCATGCATCGCCGCCATGATGGCATCGGGCGTCGTCTGTTCGGGCGCCTCGCGTTGCGCATCCAGCCCCTGCTGATACAGCGGATCGGTTTCGACCTCGCCCGCAATCTTGTCCATCATTGTTACCGCTTCGATCGGGAACGCGCCCGATGCGGTCTCCGCCGACAGCATGACCGCGTCAGCCCCCTCAAACACCGCATTGGCAACGTCGGACACTTCGGCGCGTGTTGGCTGTGGCGCGGAGATCATCGATTCCAGCATCTGCGTCGCCACCACAACCGGCTTGCCCGCCTTGCGCGCGGCCCGCGTGATCTGCTTCTGCCGCCCCGGCACTTTTTCCAAAGGCAGTTCGACACCCAGATCACCGCGCGCCACCATCAGCGCGTCGCAAAATTCGAGAATCTCGTCCAGCCGGTCCAGCGCTCTGGGCTTTTCGATTTTGGCCAGAATGGCGGCACGCCCCTGCACCGCTTTGCGCAATTCGGCCACATCTTCGGGCCGTTGCACAAAGGACAAGGCAATCCAGTCCACGCCGAGATGGAGCGCCGCATCCAGATCGGTGCGATCCTTGGGCGTCATCGCCGCAATCGGCAGCACCGTATCGGGAAGGTTCACCCCTTTGCGATTCTTGAATGTCCCGCCCAGTTCGACCACGGCTTCCGCCACATCGGTATCGACCGTGACAACCCGCAGCCGCAACCGCCCGTCATCCACCAACAACGCATCGCCCGGCTTGATCGCGGCAAACACTTCGGGATGCGGAAGGGATAATGTGCCGGGCTCGCTCGCGTCCACTTTGCGCAAAAGCTTCACCTGCGAGCCGGTCGCCAGAATGACTTCGCCACCGGGAAGCGTGCCGAGCCTGATCTTCGGCCCCTGCAAATCGACCAGAATCGCAATCGGCCGCCCGATGTCGCGTTCCAGCGTGCGAACACCCGCATGCAATGCGGCCAATGCCGCGTGGGAGGTGTGGCTCATATTGATGCGGAACACGTCCGCACCGGCCTCGAACAGCGCCCTGATCATCTGTGGCGTGGATGTTGCCGGTCCCAGGGTCGCCAGAATTTTCGTTTTGCGTCGCCGCCGCATGGTTCAATCCGAATGTGCTGATATGAAAGGCTTATAGATTAGAAGTCTAAAGGCCGTCACCACCGTCTAGTGCGCAAGAGCCAGCTAGTCAGCAAGAGATTGCGTCCAGTCGGGCGCGTTGCCGGTATCGACCTCGAAGAATGCTTTCTGGTCATAGCCGCGGCCCGCGCAGTCGCTGCGCCCGCCAATCGTGAAGTGCTCGGTCCGCGCCACACAAAAGCCGCGCCCACCACTCCAGCTCCCCGCGCCGCCATCGCTGGCATACAGATAGTAATAGCGTGCCACCAGCGGCCGATCGATCAGGCGGGCACAGGTTTTGGGCGCAATCGTCCACCAGCCCTGGCTCATCCAGGCCGCGCCATCAAACCGCCCAAGCGCCACCTTGGCCGGGCTGGCGGCTTTGTTGCACACGTCGAGCCCCGCATAAGCAGGGCCGCAGGCGCAGAGAAATATCGCGAGAAGCACACGCCGCATGGAGTTGAAACGTGTCGCCCAAGGTGGAATCACTGTCAACCGCCGAAAGGCAGTCCCAACAGGCGGGCAATGTGCGAAGGCAGCAAGATGGATTCCTATGAACATTATGGTCAGGGGCGGCGGTCAACGCAGTATCCCGGCCTGATTTTCCTCTGCGATCATGCCTCCAACGCCATCCCTTCCGCCTATGGCAATCTCGCTTTGCCGCAGGGGCTGCTGCAAACCCATATCGCCTATGACATCGGCGCCGCCACCGTCACCCGCGCTCTGGCCGATAGCTATGGCGCCCCTGCCATCCTCGCGCGCTGGTCACGCCTGCTGGTCGATCTCAACCGCGGTGCCGACGATCCGACCATCGTCATGAAACTGTCCGATGGCAGCATCATTCCCGGCAATCGTTCTGCCGATGCCGCCGAGATCGCCCATCGTATCGCGCAGTTCCATGCGCCATATCACCATGCGATTGCAGACAACATTGCGGCACTGCAGGCAGATGGTATCGTGCCTGTACTCATCTCCATGCACAGCTTCACCCCAAGTTGGAAAGGCGCGAGCCGCCCGTGGGACATCGGCATATTGTGGGATCGTGATGATCGTCTGGCCAAACCCTTGCTCAGCGGTTTTGCGCGGGCCGGTTTCACCGTTGGCGATAACGAGCCCTATCGCGGTGCGCTGGAAAACGACTGCCTCTACACCCATGGCACGATGGGCGGCCTGCCCCATGTGCTGATCGAGATCCGGCAAGACCTGATTGGAACAGACGAACACGCCCACGCCCTGGCCGTCCGTATCGCCGCCGTGCTGGACGACGCGCTCGCAC
>DATJDE010000446.1:0-2676 GCA_035497595.1 Rhizomicrobium sp.
GCTAATAGCGACCGATAAAGACCAGCATTGGCGGGTGCCTGTACCATCAGACATATTCTAGCCGTCTACCAAGGGGATACAAGTGGCCTAACGCCTGCAGAGAAGCACAGCGAGCGACAATTGGATCGGACAGGCGGTCGGCTGCAGCGACGGGCTCCTATTCCCGGGTCGCGTGAGAACCCAGCTCACATTGAGCATCTCGGAGCAAGTTGAGTTGTGCCACCACAGTAGCAGGAACCCCAGGCGCCCTGCTAACAGTTCGGCGTCAACCTAAACCGTCAGCCGGCCCTAGCTGCCTTGATCGCGGCGACGTCAATTTTCTTCATATCCATCATCGCATCAAACGCGCGTTTTGCTTCATCGCCGCCGACGGCCAGCGCCTCGATCAGCACGCGCGGCGTGATTTGCCAGGAAATACCCCATTTGTCCTTGCACCAACCGCACGCACTTTCCTGGCCGCCATTGCCAACGATGGCGTTCCAGTAGCGGTCGGTCTCCTGCTGGTCGTCAGTGGCGATCTGGAACGAGAAGGCTTCGTTATGTGTGAACGCGGGGCCGCCATTGAGACCGAGACAGGGGATGCCAGCGACGGTGAATTCGACCGTCAGCACGTCGCCTGCCTTGCCAGACGGGTAGTCGCCGGGAGCACGGTGGACGGCACTCACCGCGCTGTTGGGAAAAGTCTCGGCGTAGAAGCGGGCTGCAGCCTCGGCATCCTTGTCGTACCATAGACAGATCGTGTTCTTGGCAATTGTCATTGCTTGTCCTTTCGCTTCTGGAGCCAATTTCCGCCCGAGTTCCCATGCACTCGCGGTAGGTTCATAGTTAGCCCAGCAGTACACCGCGAACTTAGAATGCGCTCGTACCATATGAGGTTCCGCAAACAGCGGCTAGTGCTGCTTGCGCTCCGATCGACGAAGGCGCCTGGGCTATCCACGCAACGTCATCCCTCACCAAGCCCAGCAGGTTCAACATGGCGCAGGGCGGCGCGACGGATTGCGCCGTCGCCCTTTATTCCTTGTGTCCGGATCGTTCGCCTCAGCCACCCAGGCCAATGCTGAGTTTGGCGAAAGGGCCGTGGAATCCGGTGGTGGTGGATTTTCGTGTGTCGATGCCGACATCCATGGCGCCGAAGAGGAAATCGGCGCAGTAGCCGAAACTAACTCTGGCGTTGGGATAGCGGACTGAGAGTCCTGCGAAAGCGCCAAGACTTGGTATGGTGACAGAGTGCGAATGAGTACTTTCACCAGTATTTGTATAGAGCTGGTTATGTTTGAATTTCGCAGGATGGGTCACATGATCGGCGCTGGTGGTGTGTGCACTGAAGTTGCGCTGCTGTTCTGCGGCGAGGTCGTAGCGGGTATAGGTCGCAAAATAGAGGGTGTAGCCAATCCTTGGCCTAGCGGCGGCGGTGACATTCGGTTTGAGGGAGATTTGTGCGATGCGCACACCTGCGCTGATATTCGATTGCCCATCGCGTCCAAACATGCCGAGGCCGACATCCTTACCCGCTTGAAAGTCAAGGAACATGTGGCTTTCTTCAGCCGCCATCTCTTCATCGGCGAATTCCGCGGCAAAGAGATTAAGCTTTTTGTTGTTCCAGTATTATACGCACTTGGCCCCTGTTCGTGGCCGTGCCTATTGGTCTGCGAACGGCGGCGGAGAATGTCCAATCCGAAGCTTCGGGCTGGAAAAGAACTTTCCCTTCAAGTCCGAACGCTCTGCGTACAGGCTTCTGGTTTTTGGCAAACAAATTGGGGTTGTATGCGCCTGGCGGTAGAATGTATTTGGCACCTTCGGGAGCAGGTTGCGGCTGCACCGTCATAAAATGGGCATCGAAGGGATGGCTTATCCCTTGCAAGAAGTCCATCTTGCCGCCGAGTTCGACCCAGACGGAATTTTTTCGATTGCTACTAGCACGCGCCGAAGCTCATCTCGTGCGACCGACTGGGCTTCGGGGCCGGGCACATCGGCTGCAACACCCAGTGCATCCAGATCCTCGACCACATCCAACGGAATGACCTTGTCTCGCCGCACGCGGTCAACGAGGAGGTTGCGCGCCGTCATGAAGACGAATGCTTTCGTAGACCTCGGAAGTTGCTTTTCGGCGGCTTCATAGACGCGGACATAGAGTTCTTGCAGCAAGTCTGCGACATCGGCGCTATTGCGCCAGTTGCTACGGAAGAACTGAGTGAGTGCAGCTTCCAAAGAAAATACCTCACGTAAAAACCAGACGTGCAAATCCTCTGAACGGTCGGCCATGTTTTGACCTGCGCCGCCTGCATCTTTACGATCTGTTTCCGACGTCTCTGTCATCCCCGGGCAGCCCGCGCCTTTCGAGGTTGGATGTGGTTACCCCTCCTAGGACGTATTAGCGTTCCAGAATCCTAGGTCGCAGGCTCAGCATTTTTCGGATTTTTTGTTTCTTCAAGAAAAAGAAGAGCTTGCTGGCGTGTTTTGAAACAAGCACTCTTCAGGCTACAGCCTCTCACGCACGAAATATTGCGGAAGTGCTGAGTTGATTGACGGCGCCGAAAGGTCCCGGCGGTCACCGGGCAGCTTCGCTATAGAAACTAACGAGTCCCTCGGGAGGGATAGGTGTCTTCGCCAAAAAATTCTCGCTGGACGACCAGACGCGGTGGCCTTTATGACAACCAAGCCGAAAAGTTGGGAGGG
>DATJDE010000447.1:0-6219 GCA_035497595.1 Rhizomicrobium sp.
AAGCCGCCCATGGTGATCATCGCTTCCAGACGGGACATGGCCTCACGCGGGGAGTTGCTGTGCAGCGTGCCCATCGAGCCGTCATGGCCGGTATTCATGGCTTGCAGCAGGTCGAACGCTTCGGGGCCGCGCACTTCGCCGACGATGATGCGTTCGGGGCGCATACGCAGGCAGTTGCGCACCAGATCGCGCATGGTGATCTGGCCCTGCCCTTCCAGATTCGGCGGGCGGGTTTCGAGACGCACCACATGGGGCTGCTGCAATTGCAGTTCTGCCGCGTCTTCGCAGGTGATGATGCGTTCTTCGGAATCGATATAGGCCGTGAGGCAGTTGAGCAAAGTGGTTTTGCCCGAGCCCGTACCACCGGAGATCAGCACGTTACAGCGCGAACGCCCGATAACGCCGAGCACGCGCGCGCCCGCAGGCGTGATGGAGCCGAAACGCACCAGGTCTTCGAGGGTAAGTTTGTCTTTCTTGAACTTACGAATGGTGAGCGTCGGCCCATCAAGCGACAGCGGCGGGGCGATCACGTTGACGCGGGAGCCATCGAGCAGGCGCGCATCGCAGATCGGCGAACTTTCATCGACCCGGCGGCCCACCTGGCTGACGATGCGCTGGCAGATGTTCATCAACTGCGCATTGTCGCGGAAGCGGATGGGGGTGAGCTGCACCTTGCCCGCCACTTCGATGAAGACGCGCCCTGCACCATTGACCATGATGTCGGCGATGTCATCGCGCGCCAGCAGCGGCTCGAGCGGGCCATACCCCAGCACGTCGTTGCAGATGTCCTGAAGCAGATGTTCCTGCTCGGCGATGGACATCACCACCGCTTTGATCGAGATGATCTCGTTGACGATGTCGCGAATTTCTTCGCGCGCCGAATCCGGATCGAGCTGGGCGAGCTGCGCCAGATCGATCGTATCGATCAGCGCATTAAAGATCGTGGTCTTGATCTGATAATAATCTTCGCCGCGCGGTTCTGCCGTGCGGGCGACCGGCGCCGAAGGCTTGGGCGTCGTGCGCGGCGGCGGCGCGGAGGCCGCCGGTTCGGCGCGCGCCGGAAAATCGAGATCGCTGCCTTGCGCCGGGGCGCGCGGCGGCTCTGGCGGCGGCGGTGCTTTGACCGGCGGCGCTATATCCTGAATTGCAGTGCGTTTGCCGAACATGATCAGGCCTGTTTGCGCCCTTTGAGGAAATTATCGAGGAAGGGCAGGACACTTTTGGGCGTCTCAGCCGGGGCCGCCCGTCCGGTCACGAGTTCTGCGAGGCGGCGCACGGATTCAGCCACCGGATTCTTGGGCTGCACTTCCAGCAGCATCTGGCCGTTATTAGCGGCCTGACCGAACAGCGCCGGATCGAATGGCACCACCAGCGAGGGCGACAAGCCGACCGATTCTGCGAAATCGCGCGCCGGAATTTCGGGCCGTTTGGGAATACCGATCTTGTTGAGCACCAGCTTGGGCGGGCCATCATTGGAACGGTGCTGTTTCAGCAGATCGACCAGATTCTTGGCGGTGCGCAAACCCGCCAGATCGGGCGTCGCCACGATCACAATGTCGTCCGAGGCGAGCAGCGTATCCTTGACCCAGCGGGTCCACAGATGCGGCAGGTCGATGATCACGCAGGGCGTGGTGTGGCGTACCGCATCGATCACCGCTTCAAAGGCCGTGTGGGGCGCATCATATTCGCGGTCCAGCACCGCGGGCGCGGTGAACAGCGACAGATGATCGCTCGCCTTGTGCAGCAGCCGGTCGAGCAGCACATCGTCGAGCCGTTCGGGCGCGCTCAAAGCATCGGCCACGCCCTGATTGGTGTCCTCGTTGAAGTTCAGCCCCATGGTGCCGAACGCCAGATCGAAATCCATGATGGTGGTGTTGATTTTCAAGAGTTCGGCCACACACCAGCCAACATTGTGGGCGAGCGTAGACGAGCCTGCGCCGCCGCGCGCGCCGACAAAGCTGACGACTCGGCCAATAGGTTCGGCGCCCGGATCGAGATAAAGGCCGGAGATCACTTCGGTCAGGTGCAGCGGATTGAGCGGGGCGACAAGATATTCGCTGGCGCCGCGGCGCATCAGTTCGCGGTACAGTTCCACGTCGTTGACGCGGCCAACCACAATGACCTTGGTTTCGGAATCGCAGACCTCGGCCAGCCGGTCGAGTTCGGCCAGGGCCTCATTGCCTTGCAGGCGGGTTTCGACCACCAGAAGGTTTGGCGTCACCTGGCCCGTATAATGTTCGATGGCCGCGGTCAGCCCGCCAAGCTGCACGGTGAGATGGGCCTTGGAAAGCCTGCGATCGGCGCCCGCCCGTTGCAGGGCAGCCCCCGTATCGGGAAATTCGCAAAAGGCATGAATAGAAATGCGCGGCACAGGGCGCTCATGCGGCGCGGCCCCGAACACATCTTCGCCGTTCCCCAAGCCTTTTTCCGGCGTCATGACCATACTCGTCTCCGATTTAATTCGCCATTTGCGAGATATTCGCCGATTGCTCCGCCGCTTTGGCAGCGCCGGTTGTTTCACCCTTTTGATATTTTCCGATCACCGTCACACGGCGCGCTGCATCGGGCTCGCCCATGCTGCGCGGCTGCTCCAGATCGCGCGGATTGGCGACCATGGCGGCGAGATTGGCTTGCGTGGCGCAGCCGAAATTCGGCCCCGGCAGATTGGAGGCGGATTCCGACAGATCTTTCGACCAGTCGCCGCACGCGCCGGCATGGGCCACATAGGCGACATAGCTGATTTCGACACGGGAATCGCCGCCCGCCTGCCGGTTGCCGACGAGAATGCGTGAACGGGCGACACCAAGATTGATCAGCCGTTCGCCGAAATAGCGGATTGCATCGCCAGCGCCCGGCCCGGCAGGGGCCGCGATGGAAATGGAGCCATCGCCGCGGGAAAGATAATCGCCGACAAAACGATCGAACCTTTGCGCGTCATCGGACGGCAGCCCGTCGCCCGCGAAAGAGAGACGCAAGATGCGCATGTCGGGCGCAACGCTGATGGGATGATTGGCCGTTGGGTCGGCGGTGATGCTGCCGTCATTCATTGGGGCGGCGCAACTGCCCGCCAGAAGGACCGCTGCCAATGCGCCCCCACAGACCAGTTTGTTCATGCGCGTCATGGCCATACCCCTTACTGCACGATGTAGCCGACGGGGCCGTTCGATGCGGAACGGATATCGTCGGGCGATTTGCGATAGACGGTGTTGAGCTTGCCGAGCAGGATGGTGTCGAGATCGGCGGGCGGCACAAAGCCATCGGTCGGCGCGGCAAGCTGTTTGATGCCCGTCGGGTTGACCAGATAGGAGCTGACCAGCACCACAAGCTCGGTTTCGTTGTTCTGATAATCGCGGCTTCTGAACAGCGCGCCGAGAATGGGCATCTGGCCCAGCGCCGGGAAGCGATCGATCTGTTGCTTGGTGGTGTGTTGCAGCAGCCCGGCGATGGCGAAGCTGCCGCCGGATGGCATTTCCACCGTGGTTTCGGCGCGGCGCACCGACAGGGCCGGAATGGTGACGCCGCCTGTCTGGGTGGTATTGCCGGCGCTGTCAGTCACCGAACCACCGCCCATGGTGAAGGCGCCGGTATTGGTGAGTTCGCTCACTTCGGTGGAGATTTGCAGCGAGATGCGGTTTTCCGACAGCACCACCGGGGTAAAGGCAAGACCGACACCGAATTGTTTGAAGGTGACGGTGACGTTGCCATCGCGGTCGCGGCTGGCGGGAACAGGGAATTCACCACCGGCAAGGAACTTGGCGGTTTCGCCGGAGACGGCCGTCAGGTTCGGTTCGGCCAGTGTATGGATGAGGCCGATATCTTCAAAGGCCTTGAACGAGCCTTGCACATTGTTGGGATGGATCGAGCAGGCACTGCCCAGCGGATTGCCACCGGTGCGGCAGACCTGGCCGATATTGGCGCCCGCCAGATCATTGAGCGCGCGGCCCATCAGGCCGAAGGGATTGGAGGTGGACAGCGCAATCGGCACGCCATTGGCCACCGCTGCGGCGGCCAGATCGATGCCGAACTGTTTGGCGACCTGACGCTGCATTTCGGCGATGCGCACTTTCAGCATCACCTGCTCGTTGGCAGAAACCTTGAGCATGTTGACGATTTTATCGGCCCCACCGGCAAAGCGGCCTGCCAGATCGGCGGCGCGGGTTGCATCTTGCGCGCTGGTGACATTGCCGCTCAGCACCACAGTGCCGTTGATCGAGGACAGGCGGATGCTGGCATCGGGCAATTCGTTGCGCAGCATGGTTTGCAGATCGCCGGTATCGCGTTCGACGCGGATGTCGAGCGACAGAATTTGGCGGCCCGCGCTATCGAAGAAGAATGCGTTGGTCTGCCCGGCTTTCATAGCCAGCAGGAAGATGCGGCGCGGGGAGCGCACCACGGCATCCACGATTTCGGGATTGGAAACCAACACGTCACGCGCATCGGTGGTGAGTTCGATGATCGCCGCCTTGTCGAGCGCCAGATTCATTTTCTGGTTCACGGTCTGGCCGGCACGGGTGGCGATGGAAATCACCTTTGCGCCGCCTTCGGAACTTGCCGTCGCTTTTGGCGCGGCCTGCACCGAACACATTGCCCCGCTCAGCCATGCGGCGCTCAATAGAACGCCTGCAACAATACCCCTGCGCATGGCCCGTTTACTCCTTGCTCTGGATCGCGGCGCTTGCGCGCATGACCCCGTAACGAATGATCTGGATTTCACCGGAATAGGATTTGGCGTCGTCTGTGCGCGCGGTTTCGGGGTCTTGCGCGGACAATGCGCGCAAGGCGAGCGACAGCGACCCGCTGGCGGAGGCGCGCGCAATCAGCTTGGCCTGATCGGGCGTCAATTCGAGAGTTGCGGTGCGGCCGACGACATATTGCTGCTCGTCGCCCTTTTTCGAGGTCTGGTCGATCGACAGGACACGGACATTTTCGAGAATGGTGGAGGCGCGGAAGCGGCGCGGGCTATCGGACACCACATCGGTTTTCATCACATCGACCCGATCGTTCGGCAGGATAAAGCCGCCAGCGCCGGTTTCGGCTGAAATGCCAACCGAGACCGCGCGCATCCCCGGCGTCAGCGTGGCCGACATGAAGCTGGCGCTATCGGCCTGCACGATTTTGGTGCCGGTGACCGGCTCGCCCGCCACCATCGGCGCACGCACCACGGCCTTGGCGGTATATTCGGTGAGGTCGCTGACCTTTTCGGCGGTGACGAAGGCGCCATCGACAGAGGTTTTGGGCCAGGCCTGCCAGCGTACCAGCGCAGGGGTGAGTTTGGTGCCCGGCTGCAAGGCGCTTGCGGCCACCAGAACCTGCACCGTTTCAACTTGCGGCGGGGCAACGGCAGCCTGGACCTTGGGCGTCCCACCACCGAGCAGCGCGCGCATCAAAAAGATGGCGGCAATGGCGGCGATGGCTGCGCAACCAACGACGATGAGACGGCGTCTATCCATGGGGAAGGCTCCTTTGACCTGAATTGGAGCACACCACCCTTTAGAAAATACTTAATAGCACCCTGCGAATTGTCAGACTTGACTTGCGACCAGGCGAAAAACTTCCGTCTGCGGAAGAATGAGGAAGACAGCGGCCGCCAGCGCGACGCCATATGGCACGCCTTCTTTGGGATCATGCAGTCTGAGCAGCCAGGGCTGGCGCGCAAAAAAAGAGGGCAGCGGCAATTTTCGCAAAGCAAGAATGGCGAGCGACAGCGCCCCCCCGAGCACGCAGGCAAGCAGTACATAAGCGGGAAGATCGGTAAAGCCGAGCCATAGCGACACACAAGCAAGCAGCTTGGCATCGCCCCCGCCGATATAACCGAGCGCAAACAACGTGAAGCCAAAGGCAAGGCCGAGCAGCCCGGCAAGCAGATGCCCGCCCAACGCCGAAAGCGGAATACCTGCGGTGAGAAAAAAGGCGGCAAAAGCGAGGATCAGCCCAATCTGAATAAAATTGGGAATGGTAAAACTCGCCAAATCCCAGCCCGCAGCCAGGAGAAGAAGGACAATGAGCGGGATGAGGGCAAGCCAGGGCGCGATCATACGTTAAGGATCGGATGAAAATGTGAAGATGCGCTTAAGCATAAAACAAACGGGCCGCCCGGTGAGGCGGCCCGTTGCAGTTCGGACATCAGAAAAACGCGGCTGTTAGCCCAGCTTGCTCGAGACGTTGGAGAACGTCGTCGACAGCTTGGTGCCGAGCGCGGTGAGCGCACCAATGATAACA
>DATJDE010000448.1:0-4473 GCA_035497595.1 Rhizomicrobium sp.
GTAAGATCGTTCAGTGGTCATCTAGCTTTGCCCCGCTTTAATATTGCAGCGCGTCTTCTCTGCGCTTTGTGACCAGCCACGTAATTGTTAAACGCTGGAGCCTTCCTGGAGTGTGTAATCAAACGCGTTCCGTCCCGCCCAAAGGGGGCGGTTACATTTTAGGTGCGCCCCAGACGGCGGCAGATTTCGTCTAGCTGTTCTAGCGTTTTGTAGCGGATCTTGACCTCGCCGCCTTTGGCTTCTCCGCGGTGGTTGATTTCGACTTGCAGGCCTAAGCGTTCGGCCAGTTGGCGTTCTAACGCTGCGGTGTCTGGGTCTTTGAAGGCCGGGGATTTTTGAATCGCTTTTTTGATTTTCTCGGATGAGTGTTCGGCATCGCGGACATTGAGGCCGGCTTCGACGATGGCGAGGGCGCGGGCTTCGGCATCTGGTGCGCCGACAAGAGTTCTGGCATGGCCTGCGGTGAGGCGGCCATCGCGCAGCATGGATTTGACCGACTCCGGCAGGCGCAACAGGCGCACGGTGTTGGCGATATGCGGACGGCTTTTGCCGACTTCCTTGGCGATCTGTTCCTGGGTGTATTTGAAACGATCCATCAGATCCTGATAGGCGGCGGCTTCTTCAATCGCGTTCAAATCCGCGCGCTGGACGTTTTCGATGATCGCGAGTTCTAGTGTTTCGCTATCGCTCAGATCACGGATGACGACTGGCACGTCATGCAATTTTGCACGCTGGGCGGCGCGCCAGCGTCGCTCACCAGCGACGATTTCATAACTATCACTCACGCCTTTGATGGGGCGCACCAGGATCGGTTGAATGATGCCTTTTTCGCGGATCGAGGTTGTCAGATCTTCGAGTTCGGATTCGGTGAAGGTTTTGCGCGGCTGATTGGGATTGGGTTTGAGAAAAGACACCGGCAATGTGCGGGCGGTTTTGGGATCGGCGGGGGCGCGTGATGGTGCAACGTCATCACCGATCAACGCAGAGAGGCCGCGCCCCAGACCTGATCGTTTCGCGTCCGCCATCATGCTGTCACCCGTAATTGTTCACGTTGAATGAGTTCGCCCGCGAGTTTGATATAGGCCTGGCTGCCGGAGCATTTGAGATCGTAGATCAGCGCGGGCAGGCCGTGGCTTGGCGCTTCTGAAATGCGCACATTGCGCGGGATGACCGTTTTATAGACCTTGTCCGGCATATGGCCGCGCACATCGGCGGCCACCTGATCGGACAGGCGATTGCGCTTGTCATACATGGTGAGCACGATGCCTTGCAGCTCAAGATCGGGGTTGAGGCCCTGGCGCACGCGCTCGATTGTTTTGAGCAATTGGGTGAGGCCTTCGAGCGCGAAGAATTCGCATTGCAATGGCACCAGCACCGCATCGGCTGCGGCCATCGCGTTCACCGTGAGCAGGGTGAGCGAGGGCGGGCAATCAATCAGCACATAGGCGAAATTCTGTTCGCTGCTTTGGGCGAATTGGGCGATGGCATCTTTGAGCCGGTAATTGCGCCGTTCGAGATCGATCAGTTCGAGTTCGGCACCCGACAGATCGACTGTGGCGGGGACGATGGAAAGGCGCGGGACACGGGTTTGCAGCACCGCATCGGCAATCGGCGCGCCGCCGAGCAGCACGTCATAGATGGTGACTTTGCGATCCGCGTGATTGATGCCCAGACCTGTCGAGGCATTGCCCTGGGGGTCGATGTCAATCAGCAGGGTCGGCTTGCCGATGGCGGCGAGCGCGGTGGCGAGGTTGATCGCGGTGGTGGTTTTGCCGACGCCGCCCTTCTGGTTAGCGACGACCATGACGCGTGGGCGGCGGGCATCGGGCTTAGACAAGCGGGCCACCAGATTGGACATGTCTTAGCTTTCTGATTTCCAGAATGGTGCCAGGGCCGGTTTGGGACGCATGTTTGGTAATCTGCATTCTCCAAGATTTAGTAGCATCGCGCAATTCTACCTCTATATCTTGACCTTTTAGAAGCAGATTGACGGTATTCAGGCCTTGAAAGCGGGCGACATAGGAAAGGAGTTGGTAGAGTGGCGCCAGCGCTCTTGCTGTGACGACATCAAAGCGTTCCAGCCCTGAGTCTTCAATGCGCGCGTTACGGATATCCACCTCCACGCCCAGCACCTCTGCTGCTTCGGCGAGGAAGCGGCATTTCTTGGCGGTGGCTTCATAGAGGGTGACTTTAAGGTCTGGCCGCATGGCGGCGAGCACCAGTGCGGGGAACCCGGCGCCACTGCCCAGATCGACCAGCGTTTTCGCGTCCGCAGGGAGCAGGGGGGCGAGTTGGGCGCTATCCCAGATGTGGCGGTGCCAGACCTCGGCCAGCGAGGATTTGGAGACCATGTTCTGGCGGGCGTTCCAGTCTGTCAGAAGCGCAACATAGGCTTCGAGCCGGACCAATGTTTCACGTGAAACATGGCTGATTTCGGCGAATTCGGCAGGGCCGAAGGGATCAGGCAACGTGCTGTTTCCTTTTGGCCTTTCTGGCGTGGACATGCGCCAGAACGAGGGTAAGGGCCGCGGGGGTGACACCATCTATGCGGGCAGCCTGGCCCAACGTGGTGGGGCGAATGAGGGCAAGTTTTTGCGCGGCTTCGGTGGAGAGGCCGTGAACTGCCGCATAATCCAGATTTTCCGGCAGATGAAGGGCTTCGTCCCGGCGGAACGCCAGAATGTCAGCATCCTGCCGGTCCAGATAGCCGGAATAGCGGGCGTCGATCTCCAATTGCTCGATGATGGGAGCGGGGAGACCGGTCAGATCGGGCCAGATGCGGGCAATTTCGGCGAATCCGACCTCGGGCAGGGCCATCAAAGCGTGGGCGGAACGGCGGGTGCCATCCAGCTTCACATGGATGCCGTGTTTCTGGGCTTCGTTCGGGGTGATGGTGAGGGCGTGGATTTTGGCGCGGGCCGCTTGGAGGGCCACGGATTTTGCGGCAAAGGCCTCAGCCCGCGGGCCAAGAACAATACCTTGCGCGATTCCGAGGTCGGTCAGGCGCTGGTCCGCATTATCCGCCCGCAAGGTGAGGCGGTATTCGGCGCGGGAGGTGAACATGCGGTAGGGCTCGCTCACCCCTTTGGTCACCAGATCGTCGATCATCACGGCAATATAGGCGGTGGCGCGGTCCAGAATGACCGGTGTTGAGCCACCGGCGGCGCGCGCGGCGTTCCAGCCGGCCATCAAGCCCTGGGCGGCGGCTTCTTCATAACCTGTCGTGCCGTTGATCTGGCCAGCGAGGTAGAGGCCGGGGACAGATTTGGTCTCCAAACTGGGCTTTAGCTCGCGCGGATCGACATAATCATACTCGATGGCATAGCCGGGCCGCAGAACGCGGACCTTTTCCAGCCCCGGAATGGTGGCGAGCAAAGCGTGCTGCACATCTTCGGGCAGGGAGGTGGAGACGCCATTGGGATAGATCGTGTCGTCATCCAGCCCTTCGGGCTCCAGGAAGATCTGATGGCTGTCCCGCTGGCCGAAGCGGACCACTTTATCTTCGATGGAGGGGCAATAACGCGGGCCGGTGCCTTCGATCTGGCCGGAATAGATCGGTGCGCGGTCGAGATTGGCCTTGATGATGGTGTGGGTGGCCTCGGTCGTCCGCGTGATGTGGCAGGCGATCTGGGGTGTTTCGATCTTTTCGGTCAGAAAAGAGAAGGGTAAAGGCGGATCGTCGCCCAGTTGGGGCTCAAGCTGGTCCCACGCGATGGTTTTGCCATCCAGCCGGGGTGGCGTGCCGGTTTTGAGGCGGCCCATGCGCAGACCGAGGCCATATAGTGTGGTGGCGAGGCCGAGAGAGGGCGCTTCCACATTGCCGGGCTGGATGGGCTCACCCTTGGCCGAGGCGCGGCCTGCCGGAATGCGGGTTTCGCCGATATGGATGAGGCCACGCAGGAAGGTGCCGGTGGTCAGCACCACAGTGGGGGCTTCAATGCGGCTGCCATCTGCGGTGATGACGCCCGCGATCCGGCCATCCTTCAGGATCAGGTCTTCGACGGCGCTGCCGCGAATGGTGAGGTTCTCGACTTGGGCCAAAGCGGCCTGCATGGCCTGCCGGTAGAGCTTGCGGTCGGCCTGGGCGCGGGGGCCACGGACGGCGGGGCCTTTCTTCTGGTTGAGGACGCGGAACTGGATGCCGCTTTGGTCAGCGACGCGGGCCATCAGCCCGTCCAGCGCATCAATCTCCCGCACTAGATGGCCTTTTCCCACACCGCCAATGGCCGGGTTGCAGGACATTTCGCCAATGGTCTCAACTTTGTGGGTGAGGAGGAGGGTGCGCGCGCCGAAGCGTGCGGAAGCCGCGGCCGCTTCACACCCCGCATGGCCCCCGCCAATGACGATGACATCGAATTTCATGTCGCGTCGTTTAGGGGCGATGGGGGCGACGTGCAAGCTGGCGATGTTTCACGTGAAACAGTGTGAATTGTTGATGAAATAAAAGAACAAAAATAATACAGATATAGTACT
>DATJDE010000449.1:0-2316 GCA_035497595.1 Rhizomicrobium sp.
TGGGCGAGCAAAACGCGCGCGCCTTTTTTCTTCAGTGCGGCGTCGGTAAGTTTTTGCAGCCGTGCGGAAATGATCTCGACATCGGGCTGGCGCCAGGGGCGCACCGCGGTCGAGGTGTAGGCGAGCAGGCTGCGGACATAGGCATCGCGCAGCACAGGGGCGGCGCGGGTGATCTCGTCGCGCAGCGCGCTATCGGGAATGTCGAGCCCGATATGGACCAGCAACATGCCGCAAGGCCGGCCCGCATCGACGATGGTGGTGTAAATCGGCTCGAACGGCACATAGGAGACGGACTGGGTCACCTTGTGCTTGGGCGCGGCTTCTTCGGCCTGCGCGAGGGGCGGGGCGAAACAGCCGGTGGCAGACACGGCCAGAAAGAGGATCAGGGGAACCCGCATCCGACCCTTTTAGGACTGTTGAGGTAAACCCGCGGTTGACGATGGATAAATGAGCGTGGGCCAACCCGCACGCAAAGGCGTCCCGCCTGCTTGACACCTTCGCCCCCTGCTCCCTAAAACCCGCGCCTGTTCTCGCGCCCCGTTTCCCATGTCCGGGCGCACCCTGTCAGGGGCTGTAGCTCAGTTGGGAGAGCGCCTCGTTCGCAATGAGGAGGTCAGCGGTTCGATCCCGCTCAGCTCCACCAGCCTTTCCAGGCTGGTTGGGAATTTCCAGTACGGCGGCGCGCTTTATCCGCTTTTCGGCTTGCCGGGCCGGAACTGCCGCCGCTAAAACAACCTCCCCCTCACGAAAGGCTCACCATGCTCAACCCGATCGCCTGGCTTCTTGTCGAGGTCATCGACATCTATGTCTGGGTCGTCATCGCGGCGGTGGTGGTGAGCTGGCTGATCGCCTTTGGCGTCATCAACCTGCACAACCAGCTGGCCCGCCAGATCGTGCAGACGCTCGAACTGCTGACCGAGCCCTTGCTGCGCCGTATCCGACGCATCGTGCCGCCCATCGGCGGGCTCGACCTGTCGCCGCTGATCCTGATCCTCGGGCTCTATTTTGTCCGTTACGCCATTTACTGGGTCTCGATGCGGTTCGCCATCTGATGGGCCGGGTGCGCGCCATCGACGGTGGCGTGCGCCTTCATCTCCGCCTGACGCCCAAGGGCGGGCGCGATGCGGTGGAAGGCTGGAGCGCCGATGCGACCGGTATGGCCCATCTCAAGGCGCGTGTGCGCGCGGTGCCCGAAGATGGCAAGGCCAATGCGGCGCTGGTGGTGCTGCTGGCGAAAACGCTGGGTGTTTCCAAATCCGCCGTGCGGATCGCCGCAGGCCAGAGCGCCCGATTGAAGGCGGTGGATGTTCTGGGCGATACAGCCGCACTCAGCGAACGGCTGGAAAATCTGGGAGAGGCGAAATGAGCGCGCGCATCATCGATGGAAAAGCCTTTGCCGCATCCTTGCGTGCCCGCATTGCCGATGAAGCCGCCAGGCTGAAAGCAGCGCACGGTCTGGTGCCGGGGCTTGCCACGGTTCTGGTCGGCAGCGATCCGGCGAGTGAGGTTTATGTTCGCAACAAGGGCAAGGCGGCAGCGGCACTGGGCTTTCATGCCGATCATGTCACGCTGCCTGCCGATGCCAGCGAAGACGCGGTGCTCGCTGAGGTGCGGCGCTTCAATGAGGATGCCTCCATTCACGGCATCCTTGTGCAATTGCCCTTGCCCAAACAGGTGCGCGAAGCCGCCGTGCTCGACACGCTGGACCCGAAAAAAGACGTCGATGCGCTGACGCCGTATAATGCGGGGCTTCTGCTCAGTGGGCGGGCGCGGCTTGTCTCCTGCACGCCGACGGGTGTGATGCTGATGCTGAAGGAATTGCATGGCGATATTTCCGGCATGGATGTGCTGGTGATTGGCCGCTCGCTGTTGTTCGGTAAGCCTGCCGCGCAATTGCTGCTGGCGGCCAATGCCACCGTGACCATGGCCCATTCCAAAACGCGCGATCTGCCCGGCCTGGCGCGGCGTGCCGATATTCTGGTGGCGGCGATCGGAAGGGCGGAATTTGTGACACGCGATTTCATCAAGCCGGGCGCGACGGTGATCGATGTCGGCATCAACCGGGTCACGGCGGGTGACGGCAAGACGCGGCTGGTGGGCGATGTCGCTTATGATGAATGTGCGCAAGTCGCGGGCGCGATCACGCCGGTGCCGGGCGGGGTAGGGGCAACGACGATTGTTTGTTTGATGCGCAATACGTTGATTGCGGCGTGTGATCAGGCGGGGCTGCCGATCCCGGCAGTTTGAGGCGGCTGCGCAGGGTAGCGCTCGCTGTTATTTGTCATGGCCCGCCTAGTGCGGGCCACCCAGGTGACA
>DATJDE010000450.1:0-9862 GCA_035497595.1 Rhizomicrobium sp.
ACGCGCGCACGTCGTGAATGCCGATAAATTCAAAGATATATTTGAGATAAGGCAGCTGAAAATCAGCAAAATCGCCCGGCAATATAGACGAGCGCGTGAGGATCAGTTGTACCGGCCGGTCGGCCAAAAGGCCGATATGCATTTTACGCTCGCGGTCATAGCCGAAACTGTGCCGGGGCTGCACCACAATGTCGAAATATTGCTTCAGCTTGTAGGGAATACCGAGGTTCCACATCGGCGTGGCAAGAATAATCTTGTCCGCCGCTTTGAGAATGTCGATTTCCTGCGTCACCCGGCTCCAGGCGTGGCTCTGTTCGGGCGTGACCTCTTCGCCATAAATCGGCGCAAATTTGGCCTGCGCTTCCAGCGGCCCGAATTCCGGCAGGTCATGCGCGAACAGCGAAATCTCGCGGATCGTGTCATGCGGATTTTTTTCGAGATAGGCATCGAGAAACGCTTGCGCAATACGCGCGGAAGCCGAGCGCGCGCCATTGGGGCTCGCGCGAAGAAATAGAACGGTGCTCATTATGTGAAATAATTTACCAAACCAGGCGGTCTGTCAACCGCGCCTGGCCTTGGGCGCGCTCGGCTTTGCCGCTTTGCGCTTCGCCGCGGTTGGTTTGGCCGCGCGTGGTTTGCCCAATGTGGTTTTTGTCGCTTTGGCTTTCGCAGCAGGGGCCGCCCCCGTTTCGCGCAACCGCGCCCGCACCCGCGAGGTGAGCGCAAGATCGTCGATCCCCTTCACGGTCTGGCCCCAGTCCAGCGTATAAACCGCACTCAGCGCCTGAAAATTGGCCGCACCCAGCCGCGCCCGCAGCACGTCTTCAAGATCGAGAATGGAAATCTGCGCAAAGCTGCGCAGGCCGCTCGATTTGTCAGAGAAGCTCAGCACCATGGAGCGCCCGTCGGTGGGGTCGTCGCTGGCCTCCAGAAGGTCCAGTTCGATCAGCTGGTTGGCGATATGGCGGATCGCCTGGCGCGACAGGCGCATCTTGCGGGCAATCTCGATCGGGCGGCGCACCCCGGCGGAAATATAGAGCACCATCATAGATTGCGATTTATTGAGGGGCCGAAAGCCGCCCGCTTTCACCAGCGCCTGCAACCCATTGTCGAACCAGTCCCACGCCTCCAGCACACCGGCCATCAGAAAGGGAAAACGATCGCTCTGCGTCATCATGTGTCGCCGGAAATGGCGGCCGGATTTGGCCTGCCACCTGCGATAGCAAGCCCATGCCTTTCTCGCAAGTTTGCGCGGCACGGCGCATACGCTTCATTGCCTGATGGGGCAGCCTTGCGCCATATTGCCGGTGATTATCACGCCTTGAGGAAAACTGATGTCCGACGCTTTGCCAGACCGCCTTGCCGCCAACCCCAAAAGCCCTTTCCACGACGCGGCGCTTCTGGAACGGGGCATCGGGATCAAATTCAACGGCGCCGAAAAAACCAATGTGGAAGAATACTGCGTCAGCGAAGGCTGGATTCGCGTCGCCGCCGGCAAAAGCCTGGATCGCTTCGGCCAACCCATGACCATCAAACTCAACGGCACCGTAGAACCCTACTTCCGCCACTCCCCCGAATAACCCCAGAACGAACGGATCGGAACTGTGGTGCATACTTGACCCTCCCCTTGAGGGCGGAGGTAGCGACAGCGTGCCGACATCGAAAAATCCGTTTGGATTTTTCGGGGAGGGGTCTGGTAGCTGCCACAGATACCCCCGAAATTTTCTTCGCACATCTTCGCCGTCTCCCTAATGCCCGCTCACCGGCGGCCCATCCGCCAGCGGCGCCCCCTTGCAAAAAGGCACAATCACCAACACCGACAGCATCACCACCGCCATCAGAAAAAACACATCACGAAAGGCGAGGGTGAGCGCCTGTTGGCCAACCATGCGGGCAAATTCGCCTTGCACCATCCTGTGCGCCACCACCGGGTCGGCGACCATGCTGGCAATGCGCGCCGCCAACCGCCCCAGCGCGACGGTAGAGTCCACCGCATCGCCCAGATGCTGGGCATGGATGCGGCCATAATCCTGCAACCAGGTGGTGACGGTAGCGATGCCGATAGCCCCGCCCAGATTGCGCATCAAGTTGAACAGGCCGGAGGCATAGCCCAGTTCTTCCGGCGGCACCGCGTTCAGCGCCATGCTGACCGACGGCACAATGCAGAGCAAAATCGAAAAACCGCGAATCGCCTGCGGGACAAACAGCTCCCAAAATCCCCATTGCGCGGTGACATCGGCCATCATCCAGCAGGAAAGGCCAAACAAACAAAACCCCACCGCCACCACAATGCGCTGATCGACCAGCGTGGTCAGCCTTGCCGCCAAAGGCGCGCCAAAGGTCATGAAAATTCCGGTGATGAAGACAGTGGTGCCAATCTCCATGCTGGAAAAATCGCGCACCCGGCCCAAAAATATCGGCGTTAAATAGGTCGCCGAATACAGCCCGAAGCCAATCACCACATTCAGCGCACAGGCCAGCGCAAAACTCGGCCGCCGAAACGGCGTCAGCTTCAACACCGGGGTATCGGAAAAGAAGGTGCGTTCAAAAAACACCAGCGCCGCCACAAACGAAACCCAGGCCGCTAGCGCAATGGTGTGATCTTCAAACCACTGAAAGCGCGGTCCTTCCTCCAGCACATATTGCAGCGCCCCCAAAAACACCGCGAGCGACAGCACATGCAGCCAGTCGATGCGTTTGAGCCGGCTTAAATCGGCCTCATCCACCTTGCCCAGAATAGGCAGCAAAATCGCAATCGCCGCGCCCGGAATAATGTTGATGAAGAACAGCCAGCGCCAGCTTGCCTGGTCCGTCACCCAGCCGCCCACGGTCGGCCCAAGCGTCGGTGCCAGCGTCGAAACAACACCCAGAATGGCCGGAATCATCGCCCGCTGCTTGCCGGTGAACAGCGCAAAGCCGGTGGCGAACACGGTGGGAATCATCGCCCCGCCGACAAAGCCCTGCAGCGCGCGAAACACCGTCATCGACTGGATGTTCCAGGCAAAGCCGCACAAAAGGCTCGCCAGCGTAAACAGCACCGCCGAGCCGGTGAACAGCCAGCGGGTCGAAAACGCCTGAGTCAAAAAGGCCGCCAGCGGAATCATCACAATCTCCGCCATCAGATAGGCCGTCTGCACCCAGGCAATCTCATCCGGCCCCGCAGAAAGCCCGGCCTGAATGGAATTGAGCGAGGCCGCCACGATCTGAATGTCGAGCAGCGCCATGAACTGGCCAAACGCCATGATGCCGAAAATCAGATATTTGCGGCCATCGCTCAGCCCCGCACCGGCCGCAACCGGCAAAGCGGGGGAGGGGGCGGTTGCGCTGGTCATTTGGCGGGCCTTGACGATTATATGATGATTATCATATAAAAGCAGACGTAAAGGCTGGCAAGATGCGCTACAGCGAAACCCATAAAGCGGAAACCCGCGCCAAAATTCTCAAAGTCGCCGCCGCGCAGTTGCGCACAGGTGGCCCCAAAAAACTCTCGGTGTCGGAGGTGATGCAAGCCGCCGGGCTCACCCATGGCGGCTTCTACGCCCATTTCAAATCAAAAGACGCGCTGCTGGTCGAAACCCTGCGCCACAGCTTCGCCCGCTCACGCCAAAAAGCCATGCAGGCGGTGGAAGGCCTGCCGCCGCTGCACGCGCTCGATGCCTATATCGATTTTTACGTCTCGCCCATCCACCGCGATCACCCGGCCAATGGCTGCCCCATCGCCGCGCTCAATTCGGATTCGCCGCGCCAATCCAAAAAATTCCGCAGCGCCTATGATGATGGCGTGCATGGCCTCACAGAAATGATCTGCACCTTGTTGCAAGCCGCAGACTACGAAGAGCCGGCCGAGCTTTCCCGTTCCATCCTGTCGGCCATGGTCGGCGCGATTTCGCTGTCGCGCTCCGTCGCCGACAAAAAACTGTCAGACGATTTGTTGCAAGCCGCACGCACCGGCATCAAAGCGCGGCTTGGCCTCACCGATGCGGCTCTCTCAAGGATTGCACATGAGCGATAGTATTGCGGACATAACCGGCCCCTCCGGCCTCGAACAATTGCGCGCCGTCTTCAGCGGCGAAATCGAAATCGGCGGCATCGCCAAAACCGTCGGCTTCCACGCCGTGGCGCTGGAAGAAGGCTTCGTCGCCTTCGAAGGCAGCCCCACCCGCGCAGTCTACAACCCCATCGGCACCGTCCATGGCGGCTATGCCGCGACTCTGTTGGATAGCGCGATGGGCTGCGCGGTCCATTCACGGCTCAAGCCGGGGCAGGGCTACACCACACTGGAATTGAAAGTCGCCTATCACCGCGCCATGACCGATCAATCCGGCCCCGTGCGCGCCGAAGGCAAAGTCATTTCCATCGGCCGCAGAACCGCCTTCGCCGAAGGCCGCCTGGTGGATGCACAGGGCCGCCTCTGCGCCACCGCCACAACCACCTGTCTGGTCTTCGCCTTGTGACCACAACCTTCGACACCATCGCCCCAACAGCACCATCGCGTTTGCGCGCAAGACCCACCCGCGCCGTACTGGTCGCAGGCGCAGCCACACTCGCCATCGCAGCTGGCGCACTCTGGATCGCCGCGCCAGCCTCATCCGTCTCCACCGATGACGCCTATCTCAAAACCCATTCCACCCTCGTCGCGCCCAAAGTGCAGGGCCTCATCGCAACCGTGCTGGTGCGCGATAATCAGGCGGTGACAAAAGGCCAGCCCCTCCTCACCATCGATGCGGAAGATTATCGCCAGGCCGTCGCCTTCGCCGAAGCCGATGTAGCAACCGCGCAAGCCGCCCTTGCCCAACACCCCGCTTTGGCCGCCCGCGCACAGGCCGATGCGGAGGCTGCCAGCGCCGCCATCCGCGCAGCAGATGCAGAGAACCGCCGCGCCAGCGCCGACCACACACGTTTCGCCACACTGGCCCAAACCGGAGATATTTCCCGCAGCCAGGCAGACCGCGCCCGCGCCACCGCCTTAACTGCACAGGCCGAAGCTGATCGCGCCCGCGCCGCCTATCAAGCCAGCCTGCAACAGGCCGATGTGGTGCAGCGCACCGAGGCGCAGTTACACGCAGCCCTGCAAAGAGCCCGCGCCGCCCTCTTGCTCGCACAGCAAAATCTCGACCGCACAATTGTCCGCGCTCCCGTGTCGGGTATTGTGGGGGATCGGCAGGCCGAGGTCGGCGGCTATGTCCAGCCCGGCAGCCAATTGCTGACCATCGTGCCGCTGCACACGCTCTATCTCACCGCCAATTTCAAAGAAACCCAAACCGCGCGCATGCTGGTCGGCCAAAAAGTGCGCTTCTCGGTCGATGCGCTGCCCGGTAAGACCTTCAAAGGCGAGGTAGAAAGCTTTGCACCCGGCTCCGGTTCAGAATTCGCGCTGCTCCCCTTCGAGCCCGCCACCGGAAATTTCACCCGCATCGTGCAACGTGTGCCCGTGCGCATCCACATCCTGCCGGGCCAGGATGGTCTGGAAAAACTGCGCCCCGGCCTCTCGGCCGATGTCACCGTCAGCTTCAACTGACCCTCTCGGATAGATTTATCCGCCCCCACCCGTAACATTTCCGGCATGCTTCGTCTTAGTAGACGTAGCTTTCAACCCTAACCCTCGAAAGGCCAGGAAACTGGAGGGGGCATGGTCGGGACACCCATATCTGGCCGCCCACAAGGCGGCTCACAACTGCGCGGCAACGCAATGAACCAGCCCGAGGTCGAGGCATGGTTTGTGCGCGAGGTGCTGCCGCTCGAGGCAATGCTGATGCAATATCTGCGTCACAACTGGCGCGATCAGAGCGATCTCGAAGACCTCCGCCAAGAGGTCTATATCCGCGTCTGTCAGGCCGCCGCCCGCGAGCGTCCGCATCCCGCCAAAGCCTTCGTCTTCACCACCGCGCGCAATCTGTTGATAGACCGCGCCCGCCGCGAACATGTCGTCCCCATCGAAGCGGTGTCCGATCTCGATGCGCTGGGCATCGCGCTCGATGCCCCCGGCCCGGACCGCAGCGTGATGGCGCGCGATGAGTTGCGCAAATTGCAAAATGCGTTGGACCAACTGCCCCCGCGCTGCCGCGAAGTCCTCATCCTTGGCCGCATCGAAGGCTATACGGGCCGCGAAATCGCCCAACGCCTTGGCCTTGCCGAAACCACCGTGTCCGAACACCTCGCCAAAGGCATGCACGCCCTGACCGACATCCTGCTCAGGGACACCATCGACACGAAGAGGCGCACATGAGCGCGACAGAAAACGACCAGCGCGCCGCCGATTGGCTGCAACGCAAAACCTTCTGGAGCTGGAGCGAAAGTGATCAGGCGGAGCTGGATGCCTGGCTCGATGCGGCCGATGAAAACCGCATCGCCTACTGGCGCCAAAGCGCCATCTGGGCGCGCACCGAACGGCTGGCCGCGCTGGCGCCCGCGCCAAGCGGCATGCGTGCCCCCCGTGCCGAACAAAAATCGCGCTGGCCCGGCCTGCTGCGTATCGCGGCCGCCTTTGGTGTTGTAGCCATTCTGGGCGGCGTGTCCGCGCATTACGCCATGCAGCCGCGCTATGTCAGCTATTCCACCACCATCGGCGGCGGCGAAACCATCACCCTGGCCGATGGCACGCTGATCCAGCTCAACACCGATACAGCCCTGCGCACCCGCTTCGATGAAAAGCGCCGCGAAGTCATCCTCGATAAGGGTGAAGCCTTCTTTCAGGTCACGCACGACAAAGCGCGCCCTTTCATGGTGATGGCCGCAGGCCACCGGGTCGTTGATCTGGGCACCAAATTTTCGGTGCGCAATAAAGTGAACGCAATCGAGGTCGCGCTGATCGAGGGCATGGCCCGCATCGAAACCGCAAACGGCGAAAACGCCCAGTCAGCCGTGCTGAAACCGGGCGACATCGCAGTTGCAACCGCCGAAAACCTCAAGCTCACCCGCAAACCAAAAGATGTGATCTCGCGCGAACTCGGCTGGCGCCGCGGCGTGCTGATTTTCGACAACACAACGCTGGCGGACGCCGCGAAAGAGTTCAACCGCTACAACCACAGCCGCCTCGTCATCGCCGATGCCGCCACCGCTGCCATCACCATCGTCGGCACCTTTCAGGCCAACGACGTCGATGCCTTCGCCGATCTGGCGCAGTTCATGCTGCACCTGAAAGTCCACAAACAGGGTCAGAAAACAATCATTTCACGTTGAGTTTCCAATTTTTCTCGCGGCACGCTGCCGCCATTTGGGGGGACCTATGAACCGTACGACACTCAAGCACACAGCCTCACTCGCCGCATTGCTGATGGCCTTCGCAGGCACAGCACAGGCAGAAAGCTTCAATATTCCGGGCGGCAATCTCAAATCCGCGCTCGATGCCTATGCACAGCAAACCGGCGTCAATCTCATCGTCGCCGGCTCCGATGTGAAAGGCATCCAGAGCAACGGCGTCAGGGGTGATTTCTCCGCCGACAGCGCGCTGTCGCGCCTGCTCACCGGCACCGGCTTCACCATGCACCGCCGTCCCTCCGGCGCCATCGGCATCATGCGCGAACAATCGAGCGCCGCCCAGGATATCGCCCAGATACAACTGGCCCAGGCAAACCAATCAGTTCCGCGCGCAAGCGTCGAAACCGTGACCGTCACCTCGTCCAAACTCGGCGGCGGGGATGTCCAGAGCATTCCAATTTCCATCACCGCGATGAGCCAGGAACAGTTGACGGCCACGCAAACCGCAGGCGGCCCCGATCTCGTCAGACAGGTGCCCAACCTCAATTTCTCCAAAACCAATTTCAGCGGCTACAACATCCAGATCCGCGGCATCGGCACCCAAGCTGTCTCGGTGGCAACCGATCCCGCCGTGGCGGTCGCGTTCAACGACACGGCCTTTATCCGCAATCATTTCTTCGAGCAGGAATTCTTCGACGTCTCACAAGTCGAAGTGCTGCGCGGGCCGCAAGGCACGCTCTATGGCCGCAACGCGACCGCGGGCGTGGTGAACATCGTTTCCGCCAAACCGACGGATCAATTTGAAGCGATGGCCTCCATCGACATCGGAAACTATGAAAACCGCCGGATGGAAGGAATGCTCAACATTCCGGTGATCGGCGACAAGCTGGATGTCCGGCTTGCGGGCGAATGGACCAAGCGGGAAGGCTACGATTACAACCTGACCACCAATAAACACGTCAACGGGCGCAACCTCTATTCCACCCGTGCCACGGTCGCGTTCAAGCCCGTCGCGTGGCTGCATGGAAATTTCATCTGGGAACGCTTCTCCGAAGATGATGATCGCTCCCGCACCGGCAAACAGCTCTGCACACGCGATCCAGGCCCGTCATCGATAGGGGCTCAAACCCATCTCACGCCAGACCAACGCGATACTATGAGCCAGGGTTGCCTTCCTGGGTCTTTGTATGCGCCAGCCGCCTTCGGAACGCCGAACGGACGCGCCATAAATCTGGTTTTGGCCGCATCGTCATATGAAGGTGGCAATATCGGCTATACCAATGGCCTTCATACACCGCCGGTATTCGTGTTGGGACAGACGGACCCCTATGGCGGCATGATGCAATCGCCGGATTTGCGCAAAATTTCTTCAGTCATGGACCCGAAGTTTGACGCCGAGAACAACACGATCGAATTTAACTTCGATGTCGACATCACACCTGCGCTGACGGTCACCTCTCAGACCGGTTACAACAAAGACAGCTATTACTCCACGCAGGACTACAATCGGTTCAACACCGTGCCGGTATTCAGCAACACGACCGGGGCAACGGATTGGACCCCCAATGTGCCAAATAGACTAAGTGCCCTCGCGCCCGGCGGCGTGTTCTGCGATCCGCAACTGGGGTGCTCCAGCAGCATCGTGGGCGTCGACATCAGCAAGTCAAAGAGTGAGCAGTTCACACAGGAATTGCGGCTCGCCTCGCATTTCGAGGGTCCGTTGAATTTCAGCATGGGTGCCAACTACACGCGCTATCGCACCGTTGAAGACTATTATGTGCTGTTCAACCTGATCACGGCGATTGCCGAATCCGGTTCGCTTATCGGCAATGGCACCGCCAACTATACAACGTGCGGCAATGGTCAGCCCTTGGGTACTCCGGCCTGTGCGGGCACTATCTATATCGATCCCAACCCTCTCAGCGAGATGAACGGCGAAGGGCACAATTATTTCCGCAGCGAAAATCCCTATACGCTAAAATCCTGGGCCGGATTTGGTGAGGGGTACTACCAGTTAACGCCGGATATCAAGCTCACGGCTGGCGTGCGCTACACGAGTGACAACAAAACTTTCACGCCCGTTCCCAGTCAGGTTCTGTTGTCGACTAGAATTGTCGCGGGTGGCACGGTCGATAAAGGTTATCCGTCATTGCCTGACATTGAGCAGCATTGGGGAGAGTTCACCGGGCGTCTAAACGCGCAGTGGACGCCAAAGATCGATTTCACCGATCAAACAATGATCTATGCCTCCTATTCGCGCGGCTACAAAGGCGGTGGCGCCAATCCGCCAGGCGTCGGCTTCAACACTGATCCGGTCGTTTTGGGCATTCCTTGGCTTCAAGTCCTGTCTTATCCGGCGACGTTCAAGCCGGAATTTGTGAACGCCTATGAGGTCGGCACGAAAAATACGCTCCTCGGCGGCGCGCTGACCTTGAACGGCGGTGTGTTCTACTACGATTACAAGGACTACCAGATCTCGCAGATCAGAAGCCGCACGGCGGTCAACGAGAATTTCAACGCCAAGGTCTGGGGCACCGAATTGGAGGCGACATGGGAACCGATGCCGGGCCTGCGTTTCAACTTCGCCGGTGGGTATGAAAAGAGCCGTGTCGACGACAATCAGTATTCCATCGACCCGATGGACCGCCTTCAGGGCCACACCGAT
>DATJDE010000451.1:0-3255 GCA_035497595.1 Rhizomicrobium sp.
TTCAGACCGGCCGAACCTGTCAAAAGACTATCTGGCGGGAAGCGCGCCCGAGGATTGGATACCGCTGCGCCCCGACGCCTATTATACCGAGACAAAGATCGATCTTCGCCTCGAAATGCAAGTCGTTGCCATCGATACCGCGACGCGCAACGTCATCATCTCGAAGGGCGAACGGCTTGCCTATGATCGGCTGCTTCTAGCGACGGGGGCAGAGCCTGTCCGGTTGCCCATTCCTGGCGCGGAGCAGCCCAATGTGCATGTGCTGCGCTCACTGTCCGACAGCCGCGCCATCATTGAGACAGCGGGCAATGCGCGGCGCGCCGTCATCATCGGAGCGAGTTTCATCGGGTTGGAAGCAGCGGCCTCCCTGCGGACGCGCGGTCTCGACGTGCATGTGGTGGCGCCGGAAAAGCGGCCGATGGAGCGTATTCTCGGTCCGGACATGGGTGATTTCATACGTGCGCTTCATGAAGAGCATGGCGTTGTTTTTCATCTTGAAGACACCGTGGCGGCCATCGACGGCGACCGGGTGACGTTGAAAAGCGGTAGTGTTCTGGAAGCCGGTCTCGTGGTTGTCGGTGTTGGTGTGCGGCCGCGCCTTGCTTTGGCCGAACAAGCCGGCTTGGCACTGGACCGCGGCGTTCTGGTGAATGCCTATCTCGAAACCAGCATGCCCGGGATTTATGCCGCCGGCGACATCGCGCGCTGGCCCGATCCGCATACGGGAGAGACTATCCGCGTCGAGCATTGGGTGGTGGCGCAACGACAAGGACAAGCAGCGGCGCGCAACATGCTTGGTGAACGCGAGAAATTTTCTGCCGTGCCTTTTTTCTGGAGCCAGCATTACGACGTTCCGATCAATTATGTCGGCCACGCGGAACGTTGGGACGAGATCGCGATCGACGGTGATATCGGGGCCAGGGATTGCCTGCTGACATACAAACTCAACGGCCGCCGCCTGGCGGTAGCTTCGATCTATCGCGACCTTGCGAGTCTGCAGGCAGAACTGGAGATGGAAGGCGCCGGGTGAACCAGGATGCCATCACAACTGGCATCGGGTCGCCATTGTAGCGGATCGACGGGCAAAAATAATCTTGGAACATATGCGTGGGGGCGGCTTTGCGGGAGAGGATAAAGCTGTAAAATAATGTCCCTAGTACGATAACGCGAAGCGGTTAGTCGGAGTAAACGATTATCGAACGGCTGAATATCCATGTTCCTGTGCGTGATCTGCTGGCCTGTCTAATTGGCACTGTATTGTGCGGATTGCCAACGATCGATGAGCGGTGATGAAACATGCTCAACAGACGCGCAATTTTGTGCCGTCTGAGGCGCTGAAGCCAGCAGCGCATAGAGGCCAAATGCCTTCAACGCGTCCATATGGGGTCCAGATGGCCGACGATCTGGGAGACGTTTGTCGGCCCAAAATATCGCCCATCAAATGATCCTCGAACGCCTTCCATCAGCAGAAACACCTCATCCTGATCGAGCGTCCGGCATCCAAACCAGCCAGGTAATGGTCGCCTCTTGCTATCAGTAGAGAAACGCGCGGCCACAAATTGGCCATCGATAGATATGGTGTTTCCTTGCGCACATACGGTATCGCCCTCCATGGCGGCGATCCGCTTCACCAGCGGCACGCCGGTTGGTAGATAGCTGCGTTGCGCGGCGAATTTCGCGATTCTTGACGAAGGGATGGCCAAGACAAGATCACCGCGCACGAACGCGCGATCATGGCGAACGGCGTAGAGACCGAGGGGGGCGCTGGCGCTTGCATTCCAGATGATACGCGCGCGATCTGGCGTACCCGGAGGCGTTACGAGGTAGCCGCAGAGCGCGAATGCGGCTGCCACAGAGCTCATGCCCCGCGGCGTCAACGCGACGTGCAGCCGATACTTACGACCGCGGCGGCGCATTGGATTTCTGCTTTCGGGGTGTCTTACCCCTCTCCTTCTCAGCAGCCGACCACGCATCGAGATCGACAATGTGATAGCGCACCTGGCGGCCATGTCTGCGAACTGCAGGTCCTTCCCCGCGATGGCGCAGATCTTCCAGCGTGCGTCTGGAAATGCACAGATAGTGCGCGGCCTGTGCTGTGTTCAGGAAAGGACTTCCCTTGCGCGCAGTCGCTGCACGGGCGTTGAGGTCGTCTTCGTCGGTATCCATCGGTTCACCGCATCAAATTGTGGTGACCTATATGTCTGAAAATATCGGTCGAGACGCAGGGCTAAGATCGCGATGCGGGAAATTCGCCACGCGAGAAACCGCAGCCTGTGCGGTTTGCACCAAAAAAAGAATCCGATCCCCGATTCCAGGCGCCCCCCGCATCTCGGTTGCCGAAAGATTCAACACTGGTGCGACCTCATCTCCGACCTTCAACAGCATTTCTTCGATGGTAGCGGGCGGGCCGAGGATGGTGTGCAGCACCCGAAGGGCCGAGCGTTTGGCGGCAGACCGCCCCTTTTCGGGGCAGTTACAGTCCGCCGCGACCGCCTAAACAGGGAGCGCCGACCACCCGCCTCGGGAGAAGGGCTTCAGCATATGCCCTCATATGCGGCGGTAATTTCGTTGCGAAACCGGCCGAATTCTGAGATTCTAAAGCCCTGAGCGTAAATCCGCTCAGGGGGAATTGGATCTCCTCATGCGTGCCTGGCCTAGGGCCGGGCGCTCGGCGCTATGTCCAAGGTCGAAAGACCTAAAGGCGTCGTGCCTTCGCACGCGAGGGATCCAACGTCCGGCTGCCAGGTCCCCTTTAACGCGGCGGCGCTTGATTTGAAGGGCCGCTATGTCTTCTCAAAACCTCGCTGATCTGGCACCCACGTCGAAGGACGTAACGTCATACGACAGAGAGCATTTTCCGCTTTACCTGGAGCTGATCGACGCTATCGATGAGGGTGCGCTGATCGATGAATTGTGCGCTGAAGTCCTCCATATCGATCCCAAATCTGATCGAGAGCGGGCGGTCCAATGCCTCGAAAGCCACATCCTGCGAGCCCGCTGGCTTGAGAAAAAAGAACGACTTCAAGTGGTTCGTGACAGGCTACCTGTTCAACTAAACAGGGGCTATTACGCCAAAAGTGTTCGATAGGCTTTGCACATCAGGGAACGGCCGCGATAGATCGCCCGTCTCACGCGGTCCCGCAGCAACTGATTGGCGCCGGACCAATCGGGACCAATATATTCATCGGCAAAGAGCTTCCTGGCGATTTCATCGCGCGTGGCACCGGAAAGGCTGGCGTCGAGGATTCGCAGGAC
>DATJDE010000452.1:0-1725 GCA_035497595.1 Rhizomicrobium sp.
CGAGGATATGCAGATCATCGGCGGCGAGCGCCAGCAGCAGCTCATCTTTGTTGCGGAAATAGCCGTAAAGGGCGGCGGGGGCGAAGCCTGCTTCGGCGGCGACGCTGCGCAAGGACAGTTGGCGCGCGCCATCGCGGACGCCCACGCGGCGGGCGGCGTCCAGGATCGCGGCGCGCGTGGCGAGTTGTTCCTGGGCGCGCCGTCGGCTGCGATTTTCTGCGATGGATGACCCGGGGGTGCTCATGCGCGCGAACATAGGTGATTCGCGCGAACGGTTCTCGGCTCAGCCTTCGGGGTGCAGCTTTTTAAAGGCCACGGCGGCGGCGTTATATTCGGCGCCCACTTTTTCCTTGCGGTCCTGATTGGCTTTGACCCTCTCGTTCACGCCGTCTTCAATGGAGGCCGGGAAGGTTTTCTTGTTCTTCACCGCCTCCATCTTCTGCGCCTTCAAATCGGCGAAAAGACAGGTCTGATATTCATCGGACTGCTTGATATAGCGGACGGTATCGTCACGCGCCTGGTTGATTTTATCCTTGCTGGCAGTGGTGCCGTCGACTGCCGAGGGGGCAATCGGCTCAACGCACGTCTCGGCCAAGGCGGGTGCTGCCGACACGGCGATGAAGGCCGCAGCCAATACATATTTGAGCAACATGAGGGTTCCTTTTCCTGAAATGCCGACCTCCCTGAATCCCAAAGCCGGTGGCAGATCAGAACACATAGAATGGGGCGGAACCAAGACCTTTTAGACGCTGGCGGTATATGGCGGCGCCGGATCATATTCCATTGCGCGCTGCACATTGCGGGCAAATTGCGGTGTGTGCAGTTCGCCGCTCAACCACAGGGCCATGTCGATCCCCGCCGAAACCCCGGCGGCGGTGACAACATTGCCGTCGCGGACGTAACGCATATTGTCCACCACTTCGGCGGCTTCCTTGCGGGCACGCAACGCTTCGACGAAGGCCCAATGGGTGGTGACGCGCTTGGCCTTGGCGGGGCCTGCGGCGGTGAGCAGCATGGCCCCGGTACAGACCGAGGTAACGAAGCGACAGGTGGGCGCGACTTTGGCGATCCACTCCAGCATCACCGGATTTTCCACTTCCCGCCTTGTGCCGATACCGCCGGGGATGAGCAGCACATCGAGCGGGGGGCAGTTCGCGAACGTCACATCGGGCAACACGCGCAGGCCTTTGGCGCAGCGCACCGGCGCATCTTTTTCCGCCACCAGCAGAACTTCATGCACGTTGGGTTCGACCTGGGAGCCCATGGTGAAGACTTCCCATGGGCCGACAAAATCCAGTTCTTCTGCGTCTTCAAAGGCGACGATACCGATGCGGATGGTCATGGCTGTTCTCCCGGTGTGCAAAAGCGCATGCGAAAATCGCTTGGGCTGATTTTGAGATGACGCTGGAAAACCCGGCGCATGCGTTCTTCACTGCCGAAGCCGCTGCGGGCGGCAACCGCTGCAATGGGCTGCGCCGAACCGGTGAGCAGGCGACGGGCGCAATCGAGCCGCACCTGTTCGACATAGTGGGCCGGTGTGTGGCCGGTTTCGCGCGCGAAAAGGCGGGCGAATGTGCGCTCGCTCATATTCGCGCGAGCGGCGAGTGCGGCAATATCGAGATCGCCGGAGATGTTTTCGGGTATCCAGCGCAGGAGCGGCGCGAGGCGGGTTTGCGGCCACGCTTCGGGGGCGAGATGGCCGCTGAATTGCGACTGGCCGCCCGG
>DATJDE010000453.1:0-3333 GCA_035497595.1 Rhizomicrobium sp.
CATTTGCATTATTACCCCTTGGGCGGGCCATAAGTGGGACATCGTGACCGATCAACGCCAGACACGTGTACCGCAATTCTTCCTGACACCAGGCGGACCTTGCCCCTATTTGCCCGGCAGGGTGGAGCGCAAGGTTTTTGCCCGGCTCAATGGCGCCTTGGCCCAGCCGCTGAATGAGGCGCTGACACATTCTGGCTTCCGCCGAAGCCAGATGATTGCCTATCGGCCCGCCTGTGAAGGCTGTTCGGCCTGTGTGTCGGTGCGCATTGTCGTGGACGGGTTTGACTTGTCGCGCACTCAGCGGCGCAACCTCAAGCGCAATGCCGATTTGCAGCGGACCGAAGTGCGGGCTGAGGCAACGCGTGAGCAGTTTGCACTTCTGCGCACCTATCTCGATTCCCGCCACTCCGGCGGCGGCATGTCGGATATGGGCTTGTTCGACTATGTGGCGATGGTCGAGGAAACACCGGTCGATACGCATATCGTGGAATTTCGCCGCGGCAAGGATTTGGTTGGCGCGGCGCTGACCGATGTGCTGCGCGACGGGCTTTCGATGGTCTACAGCTTTTATCACCCCGGCGAAGAGGCGCGCAGCCTTGGCACCTATATGATCCTTGAGCATGTGCGCGAAGCGAAAGCGCGGGGGCTGCCTTATGTCTATCTTGGCTACTGGGTACGCGGCAGCGAGAAGATGGATTACAAGGCGCGCTTCAAACCGCTGGAAGCCCTCGGCCCGGAAGGTTGGCGGCTGCTTTAGCTGCCTTCCCCGCCGAAGCGCGTTTTCCATTCGGCGATTTGTTCATCTGTGATTTTCGCGAACAGAACATCGGGCACGTGGATCGGCTGGCCCGGTGTCAGCGCATCGAGGAATTTGGCCATCGGTTCGGTTGGCCACTCCAACATGTCCGGCGCAGGCGAAAGCGCTTCGTAAATCTTTTTGGCCGTTTGCGGGATTACCGGGGAGGCCAGATGCGCGAACAGGCGCACCAGATTGAGGCCCATGCGCACGCCCGCCGCTGCACGATCCGGCGCGGTTTTGATGGCGGTCCATGGTGCTGCGCGGGTGAGATATTCATTGCCCGCGACCCAGATGGCGCGCAACTCGCCCAGTGCCTTGCGATAATCGATCGCTTCGAGATAGTCGGTATAGGCTTTGAGGCGGCCATCCAGTTCTGTGATCAGCGCCCGCTCTTCTTCGCCATATTCGCCGTGGCCTGGCACTTTGCCATCGAACCGCGCGCCGCAGAATTTGGTGATACGATTGACGAAATTGCCCAGCACATCGGCCAGATCCTTGTTCACCACCGCTGCGAAATGTTCGAAGGTGAAAGAGGAATCCGAGCTTTCGGGCGCATTGGACATTAGATAATAGCGCCAGTAATCGGCGGGCAGCAGCTCGATGGCGTTGTCCATGAACACGCCGCGATGTTCGCTGGTGGAGAATTTTCCGCCGTAATAGTTGAGCCAGTTAAAACCCTTGAGCCGGTCCACCAGCTTCCACGGTTCGCCAGAACCCATGATGGTGACGGGAAAACCGACCGTGTGAAAGGGCACGTTATCCTTGCCCATGAATTCATAATAGGTGACGTCAGTTGCGTCGTACCACCAGGAGCGCCAGGCATCGCCTTTGCCGTTGGCATCGGCCCATTCTTTTGTTGCGCCGATATATTCGATAGGGGCATCGAACCAGACGTAGAAGACTTTGCCTTTCAGTGCGCCGTCCGCAATGTCATCGGGCACCGGCACGCCCCACTCGACATCGCGCGTGATGCCGCGATCGTTCAGCCCTTCTTCGAGCCATTTGTTCGCGATGGAATAGACCAGCGACGGCCAATCATTCTTGTGGCTATCGATCCAGGCGCGCAGTTGCGGCACGAATTCGGACTGCTTGAGAAACAGGTGGCTGGAATCGCGGATTTCGATATCTGTCGAGCCGGAGATTGCCGAGCGCGGATTGATAAGATCTACCGGATCGAGCACGCGGGTGCAGTTTTCGCACTGGTCGCCACGGGCGCGGTCATAGCCGCAATGGGGGCAGGTGCCGATGACATAACGATCCGGCAAGAAGCGTTTGTCGGCGTTGGAATAGACCTGCTTGGTGACGCGGACATCCAGAAAGCCGTTCTTCCACAACTGGCGCGCGAAATGCTGGGTCAGTTCATGGTTCTGGGGGCTGGAAGAGCGACCAAAGAAATCGAAGCTGAGATCGAAATTGGCGCAGGCCGTTTTCTGGATGTGGTGCTGCTCATCACAGAACGTCCGCACGTCTTTTCCGGCTTCCAGCGCCGCAAGCTCGGTGGGGGTGCCATGTTCGTCGGTGGCGCAGATGAACAGGGTTTCAAAGCCCTGCGCCCGCTTGAAGCGGGCAAAAACATCGGCAGACAGCATGGACCCGGCCAGCGTGCCCAGATGCTTGACGCCATTAATATAAGGAAGTGCGGAGGTGATGAGGATACGAGTCATGACGCGGGCTTACACGATTGGCGCCAAAGCGGAAACGCCCCCGCCAAAGCCGGATGGACGCCCGCCCGCCCAGACCGGCGCGTGGCGGCATAAGCCATTGTAATTTCTACATATCTACTCAAATTGCTCGTCACTTGCCCAATTGAACCTCATTTTTCTCACCCCCCTCCCCCCTGCCCCGGCTGGCCGGTGCGTGGGCGGGTTGGGCGATCCCTAATATGGGGTGGCTTTGGAGGTGTTCGATAGCGAAATCCAAAGATTGCGCTTCGGCCCAGTCCATCGTATTTGCTCGCCCCACGCCGGCTTAGCTCAGTTGGTAGAGCACCTGATTTGTAATCAGGGGGTCGCGGGTTCGATTCCTGCAGCCGGCACCAGAATAATGAGTGTTCACTCCTCCACGAAGAAATCTTCGTCTAGGCGCTTGAACTCGATCTTACGACTTACCCGTACGCCAACGCCATGTTCGATCATGAGATCGGTCAGGCGTTCGCCGTCGATCAGAATAACGCGCTGCGTAAGGTGTTTGACATAGTCACGGGCCTGACTACTAAAAGTCGAGGTTGTTACGAAGACGCCCTTTGATGCACCGTGGCCTACGAGGCTGCCGACGAATGCTTGCACATCGGGGCGGCCTACGCTGGCGTCGGCATAGCGTTTAGCCTGCACATAAACGCGATCCAGCCCCAATCTGTCTTCGTTGATAACGCCGTCCACGCCACCGTCCCCGGACCGACCAAGTTGGGTTGCTGCGTTTATGTGTGACCCACCGTAGCCCATGGCGATCAGCAGATCCACAATCAGTTGCTCAAAAAACGCTGGGCAGTTCTGTATAATGCGCTCCAGCAATTCCGCGCGCAACGCTGATTGAAC
>DATJDE010000454.1:0-2826 GCA_035497595.1 Rhizomicrobium sp.
ATGACCGTGAAGCGCCCCGTTGTCGGTATCCCGTGCGATCATCGCAAGCTGGGCGCGCATCCTTTCAGCATGGCAGGCGAGAAATACATCGCCGCTGTGCGTGATGGCGCAGGCGCACTACCACTGCTGATCCCCGCCCTCGATCCCGCCATTCCGCCGGAGGAGATTTTCGAAAGCGTCGACGGCCTGTTCTTCACCGGCTCGCCCTCCAATGTCGCGCCCGCGCACTATCAGGGCACACCGCCGCGCGAAGGCGTGTTGCAGGATGCACGGCGCGACGCGACAACCCTGCCCCTTCTCACCGCCGCGCTTGCGGCAGGCAAACCGGTCTTCTGCGTCTGCCGCGGCTTTCAGGAGTTGAACGTCGCGCTCGGCGGCACGCTGCATCAGCATCTCTATGAGGTGCCGGGCCGCTTCGATCACCGCGAAGACAAACAGGCCGCGCTGGAGGCGCAATATGGCCCCGCCCATGATGTTACTGTGACCGATGGCGGCCTGCTGGCAAAGCTTCTGCCCGAGAAAACCTTCCGCGTGAATTCGCTGCATGGCCAAGGCATAGATCGCCTCGCGCCACCGCTTTTCGCCGAAGCAACCGCCCTGGATGGAACGATCGAAGCGGTATCCCTGCCATCCGCCCGCGGTTTTGTGCTGGGCGTGCAATGGCATCCCGAATGGCACTGGCGCGACAACCCACAATCGCGCGCCCTGTTTGCCGCCTTTGCCGAAGCCCTCGCGTCGCGCTGAGTAGCAAGCGGCCTATGGCCCTGCTAATATTTCGCCATGTCGCGCAAACACACACTCCTCATCCTGTGCGCACGGATCGGCTATAATCCCTGATCCGTATCCCCGCCCCATCGCCAGCCACATTGAATCGCGGGAGCACGCAGATGACCGACAACACACTTCACACCAAACACTGGCAGGCGCTCGATGCCGCCCACCACATTCATCCTTTCACCCAGACCTCCGCGCTCAACGCCGAAGGCGTGCGTGTCATCACCCACGCCCATGGCGTCTATCTATGGGATTCAGAAGGGACGCGCCTGATCGATGGCATGGCCGGTCTGTGGTGCGTACAGGTCGGCTATGGCAATGAAGATCTTGCGCAAGCTGGCTACGAGGCGCTGAAGCGGCTGCCCTATTACAACCACTTCTTCAAAACCTCGAACCCCTACACCATCGAACTCGCCGCCAAGCTCACAACCCTTCTGCCCGATGGCCATACCCGCGTGTTGTTCGCCAATTCTGGGTCAGAGGCCAATGACAGTGCGCTCAAGCTGATCCGCTATTACTGGAATTTGCAAAACAGGCCGGAAAAGAAAATCCACCTGTCGCGCAGCTATGCCTATCACGGGGCCACCTTCGCGTCCGCCTCGCTCTCCGGCCTCACCCCGATGCACCCGCAATTCGATCTGCCACTGCCCGGCTTCGCCAAGGCCGATGCGCCCTATTGGTTCGGCGCACAGGCCGCAGGCTATGGCGATATGGATGCCGATGAATTCGGTCTGGTGATCGCGCGCAAACTCGAAGAGCGCATCCTCGAACTTGGGCCAGACAATGTCGCCTCCTTCTCCGCCGAACCCGTGCAGGGCGCAGGCGGGCTCATCATCCCGCCACATACTTATTGGCCGGAGGTGCAGCGTATCTGCCGCAAATATGATGTGCTGCTGCATCTCGATGAAGTGATCACCGGCTTCGGCCGCACCGGCGCATGGTTCGGCGCGCAAACCTACGACATCGCGCCCGACATCATGACAATGGCCAAGGGCCTGTCCTCCGGCTACCAACCGATCTCCGCCATCAGCCTAGGTGTGCGCATGGGCGAGACAATCGCAACCGCCAATGAAGAACTGGTCCATGGCTTCACCTATTCCGGCCACCCGGTCGCCTCAGCGGTCGCCTTGCGCAATCTCGAAGTGCTGGAGCGCGATGGTCTCGTCGCCCGCGTGAAATCAGACATCGGCCCCTTCTTCCAGCGCCGCCTGCGCGAAACCTTCGAGGAGCATCCGCTGGTGGGCGAGGTGCGCGGCATCGGTCTTCTCGCCGCACTCGAACTGGTGCCGGACAAACCGGCCCGCAGCTTCTTCCCGCCCGACGCGGGCGTCGGCACACGCTGCCGCAACCATTGCTTCGAAAGCGGCCTTGTCATGCGCGCGATCCGTGACACGATGGTGCTGAGCCCACCCTTCATCATCACCGAGGCCGAAGTGGAAGAGATCATCGCCAAGGCCAAGGCCGCCATCGATCAAACCGCCCGCGACCTTGGGAAGCTGTGAGATGGACCTGCGCCTCCTCTCGGTGAATGTGGCGCTGCCGCGCATCATCGCGCGGCTGAACACCGGGCCGGTGGAATCCGGCATCTCCAAAATCCGGGTGACAGCGCCCTCGGTCTTTGTCGGCGCCCTCAATATCGACGGCGATGGCCAGGCCGATCTCATCGCCCATGGCGGGCCGGACAAGGCGGTCTATGCCTATCCGGCCGATCATTGGCTGTGGTGGGCCGAGCGGCGCTTCGAGACGGTCAGCGGCACCTTCGGCGAAAACCTCACCACCCTCGGCGCCACCGAAGACCAAGTGCGGATCGGGGATCGTTTTCGCTGGGGCGAGGCGGTGCTGGAGGTCAGTCAGCCCCGCTCCCCGTGTTACAAATTCGCCATTCACACCGACCGGGCAGACGCGCCACAGCTGATGACACTGTCCGCACGCACCGGCTGGTACCACCGGGTGGTGCAAGAAGGGATCGCCCCGGTGGCTGGCGGCACCCTGGTCCGAATTTCGACGATTCGAGAAAACCCCAATGTACAACAAGCATTTAGGGCGATCTTC
>DATJDE010000455.1:0-2629 GCA_035497595.1 Rhizomicrobium sp.
TGGCCCGTCACCATCCGCCTGCTGGATCCGCCGCTGCACGAATTCCTTCCGCACAAGGACGAGGATATCGCCGAAGTCGCTCGCGCGGCCGGCGGCGATCCGGCGAAACTGCGCGCGCGCGCGATCGCGTTGCACGAATCCAATCCGATGCTCGGCCATCGCGGTTGCAGGCTCGGCATCACCTATCCCGAAATCTACGAGATGCAGGCGCGCGCCATTCTGGAAGCAGCACTCAATGTGGAAGACGCCGGCGGGGCGCCCGTGCAGCTTGAAATCATGATTCCGCTGGTCGGGTTCAAGGCCGAGTTGGATATGCTAAAAGACCGTATTGCCAGCGTTTCTGACGCTGTTGCCAAAGAACGCGGGCGCGCACACGCTTATCTCATCGGCACGATGATCGAGCTGCCGCGCGCGGCCTTGCGCGCAGGCGAGATTGCGCAGACCGCGCAATTCTTTTCGTTCGGCACCAATGATCTGACGCAGACAACGCTGGGTGTGAGCCGCGATGATGCGGGAACCTTCCTCACTGAATATCTCAACAAGGGCATCATCACGCGCGATCCGTTTGTTTCTATTGATCAAGATGGTGTTGGCGAGTTGGTTAAAATCGCCGCTGAACGTGGCCGTGCAACACGGCCCGATTTGAAGCTTGGCATCTGCGGCGAGCATGGCGGCGATCCGGCATCGATTCATTTTTGCCACCGGATTGGACTCGGTTATGTGTCGTGTTCACCATTTCGCGTGCCTGTTGCGCGACTAGCTGCCGCACAAGCGGCGCTCGAAACCGCGCACGAAAGCGATTAATCCGTACACGGAAAGCCCGCAGAAAACCTGGATTTTCATGCGTTCCATGACGCCGTGTCATGGATGACGTCGATTTGATTTGACGATTCGCGCTTTGGCTGGCAGAAGCCTGTCACCGAAGGGACATACGGAACTTATTAATCACGTTCACAAGCGCAGACAAAAATCGAAGCCGTCGTAATCCAAACGCATCGAAGATCTTGTGACCTTGCCGGGACCATATTGTTGATGACGAATACGTTGCTAGAAACGCTTTGGCGCGCCGATCGCGTGTTGGCAGGTGCTGTTGCACTTGTCGCGCTCGCGGCAGGCGGCATGGCCGGTGCGGCAATCGTATATAATCCGCATACGGATAAACCGGCGATTGTTGAAGCGGTGCAGGAACCGGTGGCGCCCGCGCCAACGCCGATGGAAACGCTGATCGCGGCTGATCCTGCGCTGGTCGAACTGGTGGCTGAACACAAATGCCTTTCGGAAGCGCTTTATTTTGAAGCGCGCGGCGAAGGCGCCAAGGGCCAGGTGGCCGTGGCCGAGGTGATTTTCCAGCGCCTGCGCAACAAGAACTATCCCAGTTCCATTTGCGGCGTCGTCTATCAGGGGCAGAAATCCAAGGATGGGTGCCAGTTCTCGTTTGCCTGCGGCAAGAAAAAGGCTGTGGTGCGTAACGAAAAAGAATGGAACAGCGCGCAAATGCTGGCTGCGCGTATTCTCACCACCGGCGTGCGCATGGATGACCTGACATCGAAAGCGACGCATTTTCACGCAATTTCGGTATCACCCGAATGGGCCGATCATCTGGTGAAGACCATTCAGATCGGCAACCATATATTTTATCGCGATGCGCCGCTTTCGCGTAAAAGCTAGCTCTTCTCGCCGTTTCCAAACACTTCCGACGTCTGCTGCATCACCTGCTTGCGCACCAGGCGCGGGAAGAAGGCTTTGATGCGGTCGATCCACACGATGCCCGCGGGCACATACCAGTGGATTTTGTTGCTGCCATAAGCGGCCCACACGGCATTGGCGATTTCGATCGGCTGGATCAGGCGGAACAGGCCTTTTTTGCGGGCGTGGAGTTCTTCCTCGCTCGGCTTGTGCCCATCTGTCCGGTTGGGTGTGGAGCGCAGGATCGCGGTGTCGATCAGGCCGGGCAGGGTATCTGCGACGCGGATGTCGTGACGTGCGAACTCGATGGAGAGCGCTTCGGTCAGCCCCTTCACGGCGAATTTGGTGGCGGCATAGGTGGCGATGCGCGGCATGCCATAGGTGGCCGATGATGACGACGTGCTGAAACATAGCGCATTGGGCGTGGCTTTAAGCAGCGGCAGCGCCGAATAGATGCCGTTGATCACGCCGATGAAATTCACGTTGATCAGCCGCATGGTGGCTTCATAGGGAATGTCTTCGAACCAGCCGCTTTCACCGATGCCGGCATTATTGAACAGCACATCCATTTTGCCGCCGGTTTCCGCGCCGAATTCGGCAATGGCGGATTCATAATCTTTCTTGTCGGTCACATCGAGCTTGCGGGTGAGGCAATTGTCGTTGCCCAGCTCTTGCGCAAGTGTCGAAAGGCCTGCTGTATCAACATCCATCGCGCCGACGAACCAGCCTTTGGATGAAAAGAGTTTCGCGGTTTCGCGCCCGATGCCGCTTGCGGCACCGGTGATGAAAATGGATTTACGCCCGCGTGCTTTGTTTGCCATGTGTTTTCCCCCTCTGTTTAAAAATTGACGCGGCTCGAAAGCGCGCCATCGACAATGAGATTGCTGCCGGTTGTGTAAGACGATGCCGGGCTGCTCAGAAACACCGCCGCATTGGCGATGTT
>DATJDE010000456.1:0-2242 GCA_035497595.1 Rhizomicrobium sp.
GACATGAGGTGGGGCATGGACTGGATTGTTGGCAATATCGACTGGATTTTGATCGCCTCCGGCGTGCTCACCTTCAGCATGGTGCTGATGCTGTTCGCGCCGCGTTACATGACACGCCGGATTTTTGGCGAGGAGACGCAAGGGCGGCTGGCTGATCTTGTTTCGCGCAGTTGGGGCGAGATGGTGGCAGCGTCCGGGTTGATGCTGGTCTATGCCGCGTATTTTCCTGAAACGCGGTTTCCAATTTTGCTGTTTGCGATTGCCGGAAAATCCAGCTTTGTGGTTTTGGTCGTGTCCAAGGGCTATCGCAGCCCCAATGCGATGCTCACGGCGCTGGCGGACACGGTGATGGTTGTGTTGTTCGCGCTGTATTTGCTGGCGGTTTAATGCTGCGAGGCCGACAAAAAGAAATGGCCCGGACGGTGCCGGGCCATGAACTTTTTATTTGAACGAAAAATCAGTTCAGCTTGGCCGAAAGGTTTTTCAGGCTGTCGCTCACCAGTGCGGATGCGCGGGTCTCGTCCATCCGGGCGGAGATCAGCTTTTCGGCGGCGGCGGCGGCGGCATCTGCGGCCAGGGCGCGGATTTCGGCCAGCGCGTGGGCTTCGGCTTGCGCGATCTTGTCTTGCGCCTGTTTTGCGCGGCGTTCGATCTGCGTCGCCAGATTGGCGCGGGCCTCGATCGCGAAGCGTTCGGCGTCTGCCTTGGCTTCGGTCAGGATGGCTTGGGCTTCTGTTTCGGCGTTGGCGGCCTTGCGTTTGAATTCGGCAAGAACAGCCTCGGCTTCGGTGCGCAGGCGTCTGGCTTCATCCAGTTCGGCGGCAATATTGGCTGCGCGCATATCGAGCGAGCCCGCGATGAAAGCGGGGACACGGCGATAGAGCGCAATGCCGACGATGATGAAGAAGCCAAGGGCGACCCAGGTTTCCGCTTCTTGCAGGAATTCCATTTTCGCCTCTTACTTCTGGCTACGAACGGCTTGCGCCGCTTCGTCTGCCGACACGGTGTCGCCTGTCAGCCGTGCCACTATGGCGATGGCGGCTTGTTGGGCCGCTTCGCTGACATGGCCGCGGGCTTCGTGGCGACTGGCCGCGATGCTTTGCTCGGCTTTTGCCATGGCGTCTGCCGCTTTGGCATCCGCGTCCGACTTGGCGCGCTCGACTTCGGCATTGATGCGGGTGCGGTTGTCGTTGGCCGCAGCCAAGGCGCGCTGACGCGCCGAGGCAATGGCCGCATCATAAGCGGCAGAGGCTTGCTCTGCCGCTTTGCGATGCGCCTCCGCCAGCGACAGGTCGCCTGCGATTTTTGCCTTGCGGTCGACGAGTATGCCACCGATCCGTGGCACCGCGATCCGCCACATCACGACGAACAGGACGGCGAACGTGATTCCCAGCCAGAACAGCTGGGAGGGATACGTTTCCGTCTTGAACGGCGGGAAGCCAGCCGGCTGATGCGGCTGCTCCGTCGACGCTTGGACCGGCGTGGCCTGGACTGGTGCTTCGGACATTAGAACGCGAACAGGATAAGCAGCGCGATCACGAGGCCGAACAGACCGGTTGCTTCGCAAAGCGCGAAGCCGAGCAGCAGGTTGGTGGTTTGGCCGGCAGCCGCACCCGGATTGCGCAGCGCGCCCGAGAGGTAGGAACCGAACACATTGCCGATACCGATGCCCGCGCCCACAAGCGCAATACAGGCAAGGCCCGCACCGATCATTTTCGCAGCTTCAACGCTCATTCTAGGTATCCTTTTCAGTGATGATCGTGGAGGTGTAACGCTTCAGAAAGATAGATGCAGGTCAGGATCGCGAAGACATAGGCCTGCAGAAGGGCGACCAGCATTTCAAGCGCGGTGATCGCAACGATTAACAGCATGGGCGCAATCGACAGCACCGACATGATGCCGCCCGCGCCGCCAAGTGCGATGACGAAACCGGCAAACACTTTCAGCATGGTGTGGCCCGCGAGCATGTTCGCGAACAGACGCACCGAAAGGCTGATGGGGCGGGTGAGGAAGGAGATGATTTCAATCGGCACCAGCAGAAGCAGCAGCACAAACGGCGCCTTGGGCACGAACAGTTTGAGGAAGCCGAGGCCGTGGCGGGCAAAGCCCGTGATGAGGACTGCGATCATCACCAGCATGGAGAGCGCGAAGGTGACCGCGATCTGGCTGGTGACCGTGAAGATGCCGGGGATCAGGCCCAGCACGTTCGAGAACAGGACGAAGAAGAAGATTGTGAAGATGA
>DATJDE010000457.1:0-4822 GCA_035497595.1 Rhizomicrobium sp.
ACTCCAACGAAAAGCCATCTCCGCCGCCAATGCCTGGGTCGCCCCCAATCTCAAGGGCGCGGGCGAAAAAGCCATGGCGAGCTGGGATGAAGATGCGGTGACCCTGGCCGTGGAAGCGGCGCGCGATTGTGTTCCGGCGACCGACGCCCTGAAAGACCGGGCCCATGTGGACGCAGCCTATTTCGCTTCCACCACCATGCCGTTCTCCGACCGCCAGAATGCCGGCATCGTTTCGGCCGCGCTGAACCTGCCGCAAACCGCCGCCACCGCCGACCTGACCGGCTCGATGCGCGCAGGCATCACCGCGCTGCTCACCGCGCTCGACGCTGTCGCGTCAGGCCGCGTCAAGACCCCGCTGGTGATGGCCGGGGAACATCGCAAAGCCCGCGCCGCGTCATCGGAAGAGATGCGCTATGGCGATGCCGGTGCCGCCGTGACGCTGGGCAAAGACAAGGTGATCGCCAAATTCCTCGGCGCCCATTCGGTGAGCCTTGATTTCGTCGATCATTTTCGCGGCGACGGCGAAGACTTTGACTATGCCTGGGAAGAACGCTGGGTGCGCGACGAAGGCTATTCGAAAATCGTGCCTGCCGCGATCAAAGCATTGCTGGAAAAAACCGGCACTGCCGCGGCGGATATTGCGCATTTCATTCTGCCCTGTCCCTTCGCCAAGCTTGACCAGACCATTGCCAAACTCTCCGGCATCGATCCGGCCAAGGTGCGCGATAATCTCGCCGCCAAGGTGGGCGATGCGGGCGCCGCCCACGCGCTGCTGATGCTGGTGCATGCGCTGGAAGAGGCAAAGCCGGGCGACAAAATTCTGGTGGCGCAATTCGGTCAGGGCTGCGACGTGGTGCTCTTCGAAGTCACGCCTGAAATCACCAAGCTCTCCAAACGCAATGGCGTGAACGGGGCACTGGCGCGGCGCCGTGAAGAAAACAATTACATGAAATATCTGGCCTTCAACGGCCTGATCGAACTCGAAAAAGGCATGCGCGCCGAAGTGGACAAGCGCACCGCGCTCACCGTGCTGTATCGCAAGAGCGATATGCTGATGGGTCTTGTCGGGGGCAAATGTAATGTCTGCGGCACGGCGCAATATCCGCGCAGCCGCATCTGCGTGAACCCCAATTGCAAGGCGGTGGACAGCCAGGATCCGTTCGGCTTTTCCGAAATTCCGGGTTCAGTGCTTTCCTGGTCGGCCGACTTCCTGACCTATTCGATGGACCCGCCAAATCATTACGGCATGATCACCTTCGCCGATGGCGGGCGCTTCATGGCCGACATCACCGATGTCGAACAGGGCCAGGTCGATTCCGGCATGAAGGTGCGGATGGTCTTCCGCATCAAGGATTTCGACCCCAAACGCGGTTTCCGCCGCTACTTCTGGAAGGCTGTTCCAGCAAGCTAATACCCAGGTGTTTGTACCGAAAAGGTGCCAACCAAACAAAAGCCCGCCGAAACCCGGCGGGCTTTTTTGCTTAGGAGCGCCTCGCTACCTCGGCACGAATTTCAAATGCAGCGCGCCGATGCCCGCCGCAACGTTGAGGCCGGTATTGCCTTCAATGGAAAGCGGCTGCAGCGCGATGGATTTATCGAGCCCACCGATCAATGCATTGGCCGAGGCGCCAATGCCGACCGAGGCACCCGCCGTCACGCCGGCATAATTGCCTTCCAGCGCGCCGGCCCGCACATCCGAGGTCGGGGCGACCACTGCCCAGATCATCACGCCGCCTTCGGTGTAGCCGATGTCGACGCCAAATTTGTCGATGCTGCCTTCATAGTGTTCGCCATGGGCCTTGTTGGGGCGATAGTTGCAGCGCACGTCCTTTGAGGAGCCGAACACAAAGCCCCAGCCGCTCGCGACATTGCAGGTCAGTGTGCCAACCTTCACACCGCCGGGCGCAGCCGAGGCGGGCAGAGAAAGCATTGCGGCCGCGGCCGTGGCCAAAGCTGCACTCAAAAATGTCTTCATCATAAAAATCTCCTTTGCGTTGGAGGCCCGGGGGAGTGATCAGGCGCTCCGGGGTGGAGCAGGGCCTTAAGCTCGGGTGACAGGCGCCATGTTCGGCCCGCCACGATAGGAAAACCCCGTGGCGCCGGAACTGTTCCGCGAAAAGGGCAGAGATAGCAGTGTGCTGCGGCAGAAAGGCCCTGCGAGGCCCGCATACGGTGCGCAACATTTTCGTGTTTGTCTTTAATATCAGTGGCTTGAGTGTAATCAGTGGCAACCGCCCCGCTTTACACAGGCCGAACGCCGCCGCTAAATGCAGGCAGCTAGCAAAAGGAGAAAAATCGTGGCCACAGGGATCAGAGACAAAGTCGCCATTCTTGGCATGGGCTGTTCAAAATTCGGCGAGCGCTGGGAATCCGGCGCCGAAGAATTGATGGTCGAAGCCTATCTCGAAGCGCTTCAGGATGCGGGCGTCGAAACCAGCCAGATCCAGGCGGCCTGGTTTGGCACCGCCATTGAAGAACAGCATGTCGGCAAGGGCGGCACGCCGCTGTCGCTGGCGCTGCGCCTGCCGAATATCTCGGTCACGCGGGTCGAAAATTTCTGCGCCTCGGGGTCGGAAGCGTTTCGCGGCGCGGTCTATGCCGTGGCGGCGGGCGCGTGCGACATCGCGCTGGCGCTGGGCGTCGAAAAGCTGAAAGACACAGGTTACGGCGGGTTGCCGCAACGCGAGGGCGCAACGCTGTCGCCGCTGTGGAGCGCCAATGGCTCCGCACCGGGCAATTTCGCGCAGCTTGCATCCGCTTATCGCGCCAAGCACGGCGTCTCGAAAGATGAATTGAAGCGCGCCATCGCCCATGTTTCGGTGAAAAGCCACGCCAACGGAACGAAGAACCCCAAAGCGCATCTGCAAAAAGCCATCACCGAAGAACAATGCCTCAACGCGCCGATGATTGCCGAACCGCTCGGCCTGTTCGATTGCTGCGGCGTGTCGGATGGGGCGGCCTGCGCCATCGTCACGACGCCGGAAATCGCGCGTGCCATGGGCAAGAAGGACATCATCACCGTCAAGGCGCTGCAATTGTCGCTGTCGAACGGTCTCGAAAGCCAGCACAACAGCTGGGATGGCAGCTACTTCCATACCGCCCGCATCGCCGCCAAGCGCGCTTATGACGAAGCGAACATCAAAGACCCGCGCAGCGAAGTCTCGATGATCGAAGTGCATGACTGCTTCTCGATCACCGAACTGGTGACCATGGAAGACCTGCACATCTCCAAAGAAGGCGAAGGCTGGAAAGACGTGATGAACGGCTTCTACGACGCCGATGGCCAGATCCCCTGCCAGATCGACGGCGGCCTGAAATGCTTCGGCCACCCGATCGGCGCCAGCGGCCTCAGGATGCTCTATGAAATGTATCTGCAACTGCAGGGCCGCGCAGGTCCGCGCCAATTGAGCAACCCGAAAATCGGCCTCACCCACAATCTCGGCGGTGGTCCGGCCATGAACGTCTGCTCCGTCGCCATCATCGGCGCACAAGGCGCCTAAGTTCACGCCCACGTAAAATGAAACGGGGAGGGATCATCATCCCTCCCCGTTTTCATATGCGGTCGATTTGTTTCAACGCACATCTAAACCCTCCCCTTGAGGGAGGGTCGAAATTTGCGTAGCGAATTTCGGGGAGGGGTCCAGGTGTCGATACTTGGACCCCTCCCCGAAAAATCTTTCGCTGCGCTACAGATTTTATCGACCCTCCCTCAAGGGGAGGGTTGGTGCGCTGCATAAATTTCGATAACAGACACGCTGTTACTTCAGCCCAGAATAATTCGGCTGATCAATCTCCACTTTATCGCGCGTCGCCTGCTCCAGATGGGCCGCCAGTCCCGGCGTCTCCAGCCCCATCTCGCCACCGCGAATCCGCGCGCACAAATCGCGGTTCAACGCTTCCAGCGTGCCGTCGCGCCCTAAAAGCGCCACCAGCCGCGCCTTTTCCTCAGCCAGCGAAACCGGCCCCTGCTCCAATTCGCGCAGCACAATCCCCAGCGCATTGGCCGCCACCCGCGCATGAAAGGCAGTGTGCCCCTTCAATTCCGGCATCGCGCGCTTTTCGATGAAATCACGCACCACGCGCACCAGTTCGAGCATTGAAGGCTGGTCCATCATGGTCAAAGCTCTCCGCGGATGATGAGGTTCACAAGATCGATCTCGGTTTCGGAAGACCGCCGCCCGATGGCCGCCCGCTCCACCGAGCCATCGCTGCGAAACCCCTGATACATGCCCATGCACATCACGCCCCATTTGAGCGAGCCGAACACGATCCAGCTTTTCACATCGTCCACGCTGACCGTGCCGCCGCCCGCCGCTGCATAACCGGCAAGCAGATCGGCCAACTCGCCAAAGCCGCCAACGGTTTTTTCCTTCACCCCGAAGCGCCAAGAATTGGTGCAGATCCAGCCAATGTCTTCCAGCGGATCGCCAATATGCGTCAACTCCCAATCAAGCGCGGCTTCCACACGGGCGGGCGAGATCATGATATTGCCATGGCGAAAATCGCCATGCACCAGGGTTTGCCGCGCAGCCCGCCCAAGCCGCGGCTTAAGCCATGTGAACGCCAGTTCAAACATCGGATGCGGATAATCATAGGAATCATAGCGATCCCTGAACTGGCGCAATTGTGTCGGCCCATCCACCACCGGCAGAAATTCCTTAAGCGGGCCAACATCCACCTGATGAATCCGCGCCAGCAATTCGCCGCACTGATAAGCCAGATGCGGCCGCACCGCATCGAACTCCGCATCGCGCAAAATCTTGCGCGCGATGGTTTCGCCCGACAGCCGCTCCATCACATAGCCTTCGCCAATTCCGTCCTC
>DATJDE010000458.1:0-3483 GCA_035497595.1 Rhizomicrobium sp.
CAAAGTGAGCGGCAGCCGTTTGATGCCGCGATGATAGAAATGTTTGTGATACCCAGGTGCGCAAACCGGCTCTGCAAGTGCAATAGCACCGAATCGCTTGGCGATTGCGAGAAACGCGACCTTCAGCTCCAGACGCGACAACATGGCGCCCACGCAGAAATGCAGGCCAAGGCCGAATGCCAGATGCGGCCGGGCGGGCCGTTCGCCGAATTTCAGCCGGTCGGAATCCTCGCCGAACACCGTTTCGTCGCGATTGGCTGAGGCCAGCCGGACATGCAGCAACGTGCCCTTGGCAATTGCCACGCCGCCCAGCTCCGTGTCCGCCATGGCGCGGCGGAATTGGCCTTGCACCGGCGTTTCCAGCCGCAGCGTCTCCTCCACAAAGCTGGAAATGCGTTCCGGTTCGGCCCGCAGCCGGTCGAGCAGCGCTGGCTTGCGCGCCAGGCGCAGAACACCCGCGGTCAGCGTGTTGGTCGTGGTCTCGTTTCCCGCCACCAGCAATTGCCGCACGATGGACAGTAGCTCAGCGTCGCTCAATGCACGCCCGTCCGGCAAACGAAGGGTCACCAGATGGGAGATGATGTCGCCGCGCGGCGCCGCGCGGCGCTTGGCGGCTGTGGCGAGAATGGCCTTGTTGCAGTCCAGTGCCAGCTTTGCCGCTTCGAGCACTCGCTCGTCGCTTGCAATCAGCCCAAGTTCATCGGCAAAGGCATCAGACCATTGCTTCAATCTGGCATAGCCAAATTTGTCCAAACCCAAATAATGGCCAATTACCGCAATCGGCAACGGCACTGCGAAATCGGCCACGAATTCGACCGCGCCTTTCTCAGCCATTGTCTCCAGTAGCTGCGCAGTTCGCTCGCGCACGAATGGCTCAATGGAGCTGAGGTTCTTGGGCAGAAAGAAATGTGAAACCGTTGCCCGGAACATGTCGTGGCTCGGCACGTCGTCGTTTTGCGTGATGGTCAGCGCGGTTGGCCAGTCCTGCGCCTTGATCTCGGCAAGCGCGGGGAACATGCCGCCATCACGCAGCGCGGGCCGGTCGATGGCGCTGGAAAACAGCGTGTGGTTCTTGAAAACCTGTTCGGCCAATGCGTAGCTGGCAACATAGGTAATGCCGGAGCGCGGGTCCGCGAACACCGGCGTGCCCGCGCGCAGGCAGGCATAAAAGTCGAACGGATTGTCCATGAAATCCGGCGCTTTCGGATCGAAATCCATCGGGCATTTTGCAGAACCGGTGCGCATGTTTTTCTCCGCGGCCGCAAAGGTGCGTTACAATTTATACAATGTTGTATATTCCTACAAGGCAGCGACCCAGCTGAGCGAGCGGCGCAGGATCTCACGATATTCCGGCACCTCCCACGAACCGCGTTCGACAATGGGAAAATAGGGTGTGCGGTGCGGGGCGTCGTAATGCCCGCGCGCGTGCCCCAGCGCGAAGAACAACACTTCGCCCTTGCCGACCGTGTTGATGTAGAGAACAGGGCGCGGCGCAGCGTCCTGCCATGTATGGTCGATGAAGCCCGGCGCCTCGCCGGTGAAGCGCGTCGAAAGAATAACATGCGGTGTGCCGGTCATGCGTGAAAGATAGAGTTCGTCCTTCGCCTCGAACGGGGCGATGCCGCGCACCAGCGGATGATCGGCATCATCGATATCCACGCGATATGGCGCAATCGGCGGATGGGCAACAAACTGGCTCCCCAGGGTCGCCATGAAAAGCGCTGCCTCGTCGCGCGGGCCAACCCCTTCGGGCGTGAATTTGTAAAGCGCGTTGGATGCGTGCAGCGCCAGCCAGCGTTTTCCACCCGCAACGAAGGCGTGCAGCGCTTTTTCAGCGGCGGGCGAGGGCGCAACATTGCTGGTATAGGAGATCAGGAATTCCGCCTTCTCCAAGGCCGCCACGTCGTCATAATTGGCGGCAACGACGATCCGCAAATGCTCGTATTCGGAAAGCATGCGCAGCAGTTCCAGCCGCACATAGTCCATGTCGTGCCCTTCGCCGCCGACGACGAGATAACCGACTTTGCGCTGGGGGTAGCCGGACAAAGCTGTCTCACTCATATTTCTTCCTTAAAGTGTAAGGCCGCCGTCAACGCAGAACTCCGCGCCGGTGATGAAGCGTGCCTGCGTCGAAACCAGAAACCCCACCATATCGGCAATATCCGAAGGCGCGCCAATGAATCCGATGGGATGGCGCGCGGCTGCCGCCATACGGGCGGCAGCGGGGTCTGGCGCCGCATCGCGCAGCCGGTTGACCAGCGGCGTTTCGATGGAGCCGGGCAAGACCGCATTGCAGCGAATGTTCAATCCGTTCTGGCCGCAATATAGCGCCACCGTTTTGGTCAGCATGCACATAGCGGCTTTACTGGCGCAGTATCCGGCCATGTCGCCCACCGGCTTGCGCGCTGCCGCCGAGGCGATGTTGATAATTGTGCCGCCCGCTTTCATCGCATTCACCGCCATCCGGCAGCCCAGAAATGCGCCATCGAGATTAACGGCAAACATGTTGTGCCAGGCGGAAAGTGGATAGGACGCGAAATCCTGTGGCGCGGGGTTGATGCCTGCATTGTTCACAAGCACGTCAAGCCGCCCGAAGCGCCGGATCAGACTATCCGAGAGCGTGTCCCAGTCCTGTTCCCGCGCAACATCGCAGCGAACATAACTGCCGCCCAGGGTGCGCGCCGCGGCCTCGCCTTTATCATCCTGGATATCGGTAATGACGACATGAAACCCGTTACAGGCCAGCCGCCCGGCGACGGCACGTCCGATCCCCTCGGACGCGCCGGTCACCACAGCTACGGGCCTCTCGTCGGCCGCCATTGTCAGAAGTTCACCCGCTTGGTGAACCCGCCATCGAGGATAAGGTTCGCGCCGGTGACATAACCTGCCACCGCGCTCGAAAGATACAGCGTGGCCGCCGCCACGTCTTCGGCGCTTCCCATCCGGCCAAGCGCGATCTGGCCCACAGTTTCGTTATAAATCTCGGGCATGTTGCGCTTGATGTTTTCCCAGGCGCCGCCTTCAAAATAGATCGGGCCAGGGCACACCGTATTAACGCGGATGTTCTTGGGCGCCAGCACGATGCTGAGATTCTTGGCGTAGTTGATAAGCCCTGCCTTCATCACATTGTAAGGCTGCGGCACGCGGAAGGCTTCCACCGCGGCGGTGCTGCTGATCATGGTGATGGCGCCGCCATCCGATTTTTCCAGAAAGGGCAGAGCGCCCTCCACCGTGTGAACGGTGCCCAGCATGTCGACCTCGAAATTCTGCCGCCAGGCGTCGATGCTGGTGCGTCCGCCGCCGCCCGCGCTGACATTGGACACAACGATGTCGAGCCCGCCCAGTGCTGCGGCAGACTCCGCGATCCAGGCGCGCAAGACATCGCCATTGGCGACATCGACGGGCGCACCCACAACTTTGCCCTTTTTGCCAAGTGCTTCCAGCGCGTGCTCCACGCCAGCAGCATCGCGGCCGCAAATGGCG
>DATJDE010000459.1:0-2569 GCA_035497595.1 Rhizomicrobium sp.
TGAATAGTGACGATACGGCGTTGACGACCAACATTTTCACCACCGATCCACGTCTGTTCGGCCTGCGCATCACCAAGAACTGGTAAGCGGCCAGAAAACGAAAAGGCCCGGGCGAATGCCCGGGCCTTTTTTCCGTTTTACCGCGCAATGTTCAGGTGTGCGCGGCGCGGCCGTACACATCTTCCAGCCGCACAATATCGTCCTCGCCCAGATAGCTGCCCGATTGCACTTCGATCAGGCGCAAGGGTTCGGCCCCGAGGTTTTCCAGCCGGTGCGTCGAGCCCAGCGGGATGAAGGTGGATTCATTCTCATGCAGCGCAAACACCTTGTCGTCACAAGTGACTTGCGCGGTACCCTGCACAACCACCCAATGTTCGGCGCGCTTGGCATGTTTCTGCAATGAAAGCCGCCCGCCCGGTTTGACCATGATGTGTTTGACCTGAAAACGGTCGCCCGCATCCACCGTCTGATAGCTGCCCCAGGGGCGGTAGACGACGGCGTGCGTGTCGGATTCGCAGCGTCCATCGGCTTTCAGCCGGTCCACGATCAGCTTCACATTCTGAGATTGTGTCTTGTCCACCACCAGAACCGCGTCATCGGTCACCACCACGGCCAGGTTCTGTGTGCCGACCAGCGCGGTCAGCCGTTTGCCGGAACGCACAAAGCAGTCACGCGCATTTTCCGCCACCACATCGCCGATCAGCACATTGCCATCGCTGTCCTGCGCCGAAACCTCCCACAGCGCCGACCACGATCCCACATCGCTCCAGCCGATATCACACGGCACAATCGCGGCGCGGTCGGTTTTTTCCATCACCGCATAGTCGATGGAGATGTTCGGCGCCTTGGCGAATGCGTCCGCGTTCAGTCGCACAAAATCCAGGTCACGCTCTGCCCCTTTAAGGGCAGCCTTCGTTGCGGCAAGAATCTCCGGCTGATGCCGCGCAAGCTCGCTCAGGAAAACATCGGCGCGGAAGGCGAACATGCCGCTGTTCCAGCAGTATCCGCCAGCGGCGAGATAGGATTGTGCGGTCGGTGCATTGGGCTTTTCGACAAATGCGTCCACGCCAAAGGCGCCAGCGCCAATCGCCTCCGCTTTCTGTTTTATATAGCCATAGCCGGTTTCGGCGCAGTGCGGCGTGATCCCGAAGGTCACCAGATAACCCGCTTTGGCCGCCGCGGTTGCCGCTTCGACGGCGCGGGAAAAAGCAGCTTCATCGTCGATGAAGTGATCGGATGGCAAAAGCAGCACTACCCCGTTTGCGTCCTGCTCGGCGGTGAGCAGTGCGCCGATGGCGGCGGCTGGCGCAGTGTTGCGCGCCACCGGCTCCAGCACGATGGCGGCAGGCTTGACGCCGATCTCCAGCATCTGTTCTGCCACCAAAAAACGATGGCCTTCATTGCAGATCACAGCAGGGGGGGCCGCATCGGGCAATTGCGCGCGCCGCACAGTATCCTGAATCATCGTGCGCTCGCCCTTCAGGCACAACAGCTGCTTGGGCAGGGCGCTACGGGAAAGCGGCCAAAGCCGGGAGCCGGAACCACCGGAAAGAATGACAGGATACAGAATGAGAAAGCTCCCTTAGCGGCCATTGTGTTGTGGGGTCCATAAACATGCCATCACCGGGGGGTGGGTCAAGACCTTGCCCCCCGGAAGGGGGCGGACTATTTGAGGGAACCATGGATCCGCAACCCCGCATGTCACGCAGGCGCTCTTTTGGGCTGCGCGGCCTTTTCTCGCTGTTTGCAAGGGCGCCCGCGCCTGAGGAGGCGCATCGCATCTATGCGGTGGGCGATGTGCATGGCCGCGCCGATCTGCTGGATTCGCTGATGAGCAAGATCATGCGCGATGCCTCCAGCGCCCCAAATGGCTGCAGCCTGGTGTTTGTGGGCGACTACATCGACCGGGGGCCGGATTCGCGTGGTGTGGTCGATCGCATGTTGCACCTGCCGCAGCGCTTCGAGACCTTTTGCCTGCGCGGCAACCACGAACAGGCCTTGCTGGATTTTCTCGATGATCCCACGACCTATCGCGTCTGGCGCCGCTTTGGCGCCGGTGAAACGCTGCTCAGCTACGATGTCGAGCCCCCGGCCGAGACCGACGCCGCCATCGCCTATGCGCGCGACGATCTGGCCGAAAAACTGCCGCCGTCGCATCTGCAATTCATGCAGGATTTGCAGCTTTCCGTAGAAATCGGTGCCTATCATTTTGTCCATGCCGGTGTGCGCCCCGGCGTGCCGCTGGATGAACAATCGGCAGAAGACATGCTGTGGATTCGCGACGAATTCCTGAACAGTCAGGACGATTTCGGCAAAGTGATCGTACACGGCCACACGCCGACAGATCGGCCCGTCTGCCGCTCCAACCGTATCGGCATCGACACCCGCGCCTTTGACAGCGGCTGCCTGACCGCCGTGGTGCTGGACGGGGTGGGCGCGCGCTTTCTCTCCACCTGAGCCAATCCTGACTTTCCCGGCCAAATGGCGGGTTTGGGAGGGAGGCAGAGGAATAAATTTTTGCCGTGTCGTCGCGGTGACGCTGTCCCACAATGGAACTTTTGCGGCAAGC
>DATJDE010000460.1:0-3185 GCA_035497595.1 Rhizomicrobium sp.
GTGAAGAAATTTCACGATGCCGGGCTGAAGGTGATGAACGTTTCCGGCAATGTGCGCCATGCGCAGTCGGCTGAGGCTGGTGGGCTGGATGCGGTGGTGGCGCAAGGCACCGAGGCGGGCGGCCACACCGGGCGCATCGCAGGCATGGCGCTGATTCCGCAGGTGGTGGATGCGGTGAAGATTCCGGTGATTGCGGCAGGCGCCATTGTCGATGGGCGCGGGCTTGCGGCGGCGCTGGCATTGGGCGCGCAAGGGGTGTGGATGGGCACGCGCTTTATTGCCTCCACCGAAGCACATGCGGGGGCGATGTACAAAGACGTCATCGTTGAGGCGCGTGACGAGGATACGATTGTCTCACGCTGTTATTCGGGCAAGCCGATGCGCGTGTTCAAGAACCCGTATGTGCAGGATTGGGAACGCCGCCCGCAGGATATTCAAGCCTTTCCGATGCAGGCCATCATGTCTCACCAGACCGGTGTGATGGGCGGGATCGGCGGGCAGACCGAGGGGCTGGACCGCGATAAATCCGCTTTCGCCATGGGTCAGGGCGCGGGCGCGATTCACGCCGTGAAACCGGCGGGTGATATTGTGCGTGAGATGGTGGCGCAAGCGGAAGCCATTATTGCAAATATGGCGCGGCTGACAGCCTGATCAGGCGAATTGCGCGCGCGCTAAGTTGCCAAGCACAGCAAGACCGAAGGCAAGAATGGTAAAACCCATAATCCGGTTGGTCCATTTCATCGTGCGCTCATCGATGCTTTTGTGAAACAGGCCGACAATTGTGGTGATGGTGAACCACCAGGCAAGTGATCCCGCCGTAACACCGCCAACAAGGATGGCGGCTTCGACGAAGCGTGGCTTTTCGCCGATCAGACTGCCAAGACCGGCGAACAATGCGGTGAAGCCAAGCAGCGTTGCCGGATTGGTGACGGTGAGCGCAAAGGTGGAGGCGATGGCACCGACCAACGTGGACGCGCCTTTTTCCGCGCTTCCCACATCGCAATCGCGCTGCTTGGGTTTGGCGAAGATGGTGTGTACGCCAAAGCCGATCAGCATCAAGCCGCCAACGATTTGCAGCGGAATAAAATAGCCTTTGATCAGCTGGGCGATGGCGGTGAGACCGAAGGCAGTCACCACCGCGAAAACAGTGTCACCCAGCGCGGCACCGAGGCCGGACAGGAAGCCGTTCAACTGCCCGAACGCCAGTGTCCGCCGGATGCAGATCAGATTCACCGGCCCGATGGGCGCGGCCACCATGATACCGATTGCGAGGCCAGATAGAACGAGCAGTGCGTAGTCCATCCTGCCCGCCTATCCGCTTATGGTTTCGAGATCAAACAGGGGGTCAGATTTCGACGACAAGCCGCCCACGAATCTTGCCTGCCAGAATATCTTCCGCAGCTTTGCGAACGCCGGAAAGCGCGATGGTATGGGTGATTGCTGACAGTTTTGTAACATCCAGATCCTTCGCCAGTCTTTCCCATGCCTGAAGGCGGCGTGGGCGTGGCATCTGAACAGAATCGATCCCCAGCAGGGATACGTTGCGCAGGATAAACGGCGCAACGCTGGTCGGCAGGTCGAGCCCCGCCGCGAGGCCGCAGGCGGCAACGGCGCCGCCGTAACGCAAGGTGGAGATGACATTGGCAAGGGTCTTCGATCCCACACTGTCGACGGCGCCTGCCCAACGCTCCTTACCCAAAGCGCGGGGCTCTGCGGAAAGTTCCGCGCGCGGGATGATGGCGCTCGCGCCAAGGCTTTTGAGATAGGCCTCTTCTTCGGTGCGCCCGGTCGAGGCGGTGACCTCGTATCCAAGCTTGGCCAAGAGCGCGATGGCGACCGAGCCGACGCCACCGGCAGCGCCAGTGACGACGATGGGGCCGTTGCCCGGTTTGATGCCGGCGTCTTCGAGCGCGAGCACACAGAGCATTGCGGTGTAGCCAGCGGTGCCGATGGACATGGCGTCAGCAGGTGAAAATTGTTTGGGCAGCGGAACCAGCCAATCGCCCTTCACGCGGGCATATTCCGCATAGCCACCAAAATGCACTTCGCTGAGGCCATAGCCGTTGAGCAGCACTTGATCGCCGGGTTTGAAATCGGGATGCGATGAGGTTTCCACCGTTCCGGCAAAGTCGATGCCGGGAATCATCGGGAACTTGCGCACGATGGGGGCACGGCCGGTAAGCGCCAGGCCATCCTTATAATTCACCGTGGAATGGGACACGGCGACAACAACATCGCCCTCCATCAGATCGTTCAGGCCAAGCTCAACGTCTTCCACGTTTTGTGTATCGCCATCTTTGCGGATCATAATGGCTTTAAAACGGTCTTTCATGCGGGCAGTCCTCAAATATCAGCGACGCCAGACAAACGGAATTATGGCGGCAGCGCAACCGCAATCGGCTCAGTCTGGCTGAAGCGTATCCCAGAAGCGCAAGGGTTCGCCCTGCCCGGCTGCAACCAGAGCGTGATCACGCATCACGATTTTGCCGCGGATGATGGTGGCAACGGGCCAGCCGGTGGTTTGCATGCCGTCAAACGGTGTCCAGCCGCAGCGCGACGCGATCCACGCATTTTCGATTCTGCGTTTTTTCTTCAGATCGACAATGGTGAAATCGGCATCGTACCCTTTTGAAATGCGGCCCTTGCCCGCGATCTGGAAAATGCGCGCGGCGCCAGCACTCGTCAGATCGACAAAGCGTTCCAGCGACAGACGGCCCGCATTGACATGATCGAGCATCAACGTCGCCAAAGTCTGCACGCCCGGCATACCTGATGGCGTATCGGGATAGGTCTTGTCTTTTTCTTCGCGTGTGTGGGGCGCGTGGTCTGAGCCGATCACATCGATCACGCCATCGGCCACGGCCTGCCACAGAGCTTCGCGGTGATAGGCCTCGCGGATCGGCGGGTTCATCTGCGCATAGGTGCCGAGGCGCTCGTAACATTCGGGCGCGGCCAGCGTGAGATGTTGCGGCGTTGTTTCGACGGTTGCGAAATCGCGCGCAGCGGCGAGCAACGGCAGTTCTTCGGCGGTCGTCACATGCAGCACATGCAGCTTGCGCCCTGCCGCACGCGCCAGACGCAATACACGTTCGGTGGAGTGGCGCGCGGTTTCGACATCGCGCCACAGCGGATGGGTGCGTGGATCGCCGGTTTTGGCGAAGGCTTTGCGCGCGATCAGGCGGTCT
>DATJDE010000461.1:0-2672 GCA_035497595.1 Rhizomicrobium sp.
GCATAAGAGGCCGTATCGATCGGCGGCAATGCCTCACCGGCGGCAGCTTCATTCAGCGCAGTAACCAACCCTTGCGCAATTTGTCCCGCATCGCCCTGCCAAATCCGCTCGCCGCCTTTTTCCACGTCCGTCGCCGCCAACGCTTCGGCCACGGCAACATGCTGCGCCAAAATTTGCGCAAGCTGCGCCTGGCGCGGCAGCGGTGCGCCAAACATTTTCGCAAGGCCGGCAAACCATTTCAGAAAATGGGTTTTGCGTTCCTCATCGCGAAAGCTCGTCTGTGCAATGGCTTTGGCAATGCCCTCCAGCCCCGCATCGGGCCGCGGCCCGCGCAGGCACATATCAAGCTGGCGTACGTTTCGGCGAAACAATGCCGTCTCCTGTCCACCAGAAGCGAGTGGGTGCTTGAGCAAAGCGAGCAGTGCAACAGGCGCAAAACTCTGCCGCATCGCTTCCGCCACCAGGCACAGAAAAGTGCCCGGCGCGGTGCGCGCAAGCGGGCGGCCTGCGGAATCGTCAATGGAAATATCCCAGCGGTTCATCTCTGCCGCCACCCGGCGCGCCAGATTGCGATCCGGCGTCACCAGTGCCGCCGTCTGCCCCGGTGTTTCCAAAACCTCGCGCAACATCAGGCCGATAACGCTCGCCTCCTGCGCCGCATCAGCCGCTTCAATTAGCGAAAGCCCTTCAAGCCCAGCTTTAATAATCCCGTCCGCGCCCTCATCCACCAAAGCCCGCCAGGCATCGGTGGTTGGTGCGGGCCGCAAAGTCTCCCGCAACACAATTTCGCGTGGACTGGGCTCTCCCGAAAGACCGCCCCAGATTTTTACATCACCACGCTCCACCCCCATGCGCTGCAACACTTGTTTCATGCCAAATTGCGGGTGCCCCTCATCCAGCGCAGTCCAGCTTTTCTCATCCAGCGCAAGATCGAGCCCGGGCAGGATCACCGCACCTTTCGGCAGTCGCGCAATCACGCCCAGCAATTGCGCCGTCGCCGGAATGCTGCCCGTAGACCCCGCTGCAATCACCGGCCCATCGGGCGGCGCATCCTGAAGACGCTTCGCAAGCAGGCGCAACGCACCATCACGGTGCACAACATGGTCCTGCCGGCCTTCAGCATCGCGCAAGCCCGGCCATTGGTCGGCCAGCAGCGAAAGAAAATCCCGTACCTCTGCCCAATAATCGGAGAGCGCGGCATCAGCCAGTTCGTGGAGCTTCGCAAGATCGGCGCCTTGCGTCTGCACCTCGTCGAGAAAACCGCCAAGGCTTTGCGCCAACCTTGCAGCCGCTGCGATACCCATGGTCTCGCCATTGCGCGCGTGCTGCCAGCGGGTGATCAGGGCTGCCAGCAAAAGCCTGCGCCGCACGGTCGAGATGGCGGGCAAAATGTCCAACGCATCCGCTGCCCCATCGAACAGATGCTCGTCTTCATCCACATCGCCCAGGGGCCGAATGTCGGGCAGCAATGCAGCCCCGCCGCAACTGCGCGCGAATATCTCACCAAGGGAGCGCACCGCGCGCCGTGTCGGCACAAAAATACTGACACGCGAAAGCGCCAGCGGGTCGGTGCCCGGTTTCAATTGCGCAATCAGCGCATCTGCCAGAGCCTGTGCAAAGGGCGCGCTTGCGGGAATGGTGAAGACATTCGCCACAGCTCAGTTTGCCGACGGGTGCTGGGCAAGAAACCGTTCGGAATCCGCAACCGCATCAGGGCGATCAATATGCATCCAGATACCGTCCAGCCGCAGGCCGAACAACCGGCCGTTCGCGATGGCCCTGTCCCACAACGGATTGATGGAAAACACCCCATCGGGCGCGCCGTCGAACAGGCGTGGATGCAGAATTTGCACCCCAATCCATACGAAGGGTGCCAGCCTCTGTTCCGGCACGCGCGTCAACCGCCCATCTTCGCCCATGAGAAAATCTCCCCGGCCTGCATAGCAGCGCGCATTCACTGTGGGCGCCACCAGCATCAACGAATCCATCGTGTCCGGATTATACCGCGCTTTCATCTCGTCCAGCGCATGGCGTGGACCCTCCACCCAGACCGAATCCGAATTGTGGGTGAAAAACGGCTCGCCCTCGAACAGCGCCAGCGCCTTGGCAATGCCGCCCCCCGAATCCAGCAACGCTTCACTCTCATCCGAAATGACGATGGTAACGTCTTTGCGCTTGGCGAGGTGTTCGCGCAGCATCGCCGCACGATAGTGCACATTGACGACAATGAACGTCACGCCTGCCGCCACCAGCCGGTCGATCGCGTGGTCGATCAATGCCCGGCCACCCACTTCGACCAGCGGCTTGGGCCGGTCGTTCGTCAGCGGCCGCATCCGCGTACCAAGCCCCGCCGCCATGATCATTGCGCGTGTGATGGGTTTGTTCGACATCACGCAGAGACTCCCTCAATCCGGCCCTGTCTTGCGTGCGCCGGCAAGATTTTTTCAAACCACACCTTCAACGGCGCAAGCGACGGATGTTGCACATCATGATTGAGATAGGCCCAAACCCGCGGCAGATAGCCAAGATAGCGCGGCTTGCCATCGCGTAAGTAGAGCCGCGCAAAAATCCCGGCAATTTTCGCATTGCGTTGCGCCGCCATGATCGCCAGCGCCGCGTCCAATTGCGCAGCGTTCACCTCTGCGCCCGCTTTGTGCATCGCGCCGCGATAA
>DATJDE010000462.1:0-3867 GCA_035497595.1 Rhizomicrobium sp.
TGCTGATTTTGGCGGTCGTCCAGCTTATTGCGGTTCTGCTCAACCAAAAGGTGAGTGAAGATCTGCGGCGCACCAGCCTGAATGTCATCCAATATCTCTGGGAAGTACTGGCCTATGTCTCGTTCGTGCGGGACGAACAGCCTTTCCCCGTCGGCCCCTTCCCCAGCTACGCCGCGCCCCAGCGCCCGTTGTAGTGGTATTTTATCCTTGATTTCTGACTAACTTCCTATTATGTTGCTTTTATTCTTGCAACGAAAGTGGAAGCGTTTTGTCGGAGACAGTACAGATCAGGGCAGGGGCCCCCCTCCCGAGCTCAAAAACAACCTCCCGCCCTTTCTCCAGGCGGCGCAACGGGTTGGCGCAGCCCAAGCCCAAAGGCGGGGCGCCGCTCGGCAATCGCAACGCCGTCAAGACCGGGCGTCACACAGCCGCCCGCCGCGCCCGCAGGCGCGAAATCCATTGTTTGATTGCGGCAGGCCGAAAGCTCCTCGCCGACACCCATCACCTGTTGGAAGAAGCCAGCGCCGCACGCGCCGTCTCCAGCGCCCTCGCACAGCTTGGTCCCGCTGCGGGCTTATTCGGCGGGATGGGCCACGCCCGCCATGCGCCAGCGCTTGAGCCGCGTCCCCATCTCGTCGAGATAAATATAAATCACCGGCGTGATGTAGAGCGTCATCAATTGCGAGATGGCGAGCCCGCCCACCACCGCAAGGCCCAGCGGGCGGCGCGCATCGGCGCCTTCGCCAAAACCGATGGCAATCGGCAAGGTGCCCATAAAGGCCGCCGCCGTCGTCATCATGATCGGGCGAAAACGCACCACGGCGGCTTCGTAGATGGCGATATCGGGGGTGACGTCTTCAGCGCGTTCACGTTGCAGCGCGAAGTCGATCATCATGATCGCGTTTTTCTTCACGATGCCGATCAGCATGATCATGCCGACAAAGGCATAAAGGCTGAGATTGGCATCGCTGGAGGTGACGCCCCAAAGAAAGAGATAGTGGAAGAGCAGCAATGTGAGCAGGGCGCCCACCGCTGCCGATGGCAGGCCCGACAGAATGGTCAGCGGGTGGACGAAGCTCTCATAGAGCATGCCCAGAATGATGTAGATCACCACCACCGCCAGAAAGAGCAGAATGGCCATGCTCGCGGTGGATTCCTGAAACGCCTGCGCCGTCCCCTGAAAAGAGGTCTGCACCGTTTGCGGCAGGTTGATCTCACGCTTTGTCGCATCAATGACTTTCACCGCATCCGACAGCGCCGTACCCGGTTCAAGGTTGAACGAAATCGTGATCGACGGAAGCTGCCCCAGATGGTTGACCGTCAGCGGCATGGTGCCGGTCGTGATATCGGTCACCGCGTTCAGGGGCACCAGCGTCTGTCCGTCCGCTGCGGTGACATAGAGTTTCGACATGGCCGAACTGTCGGCCCGGTCGCCGGGGAGCAGTTCAAGAATGACCTGATAGGTGTCGATGTCGGTATAGATCTGCGAAATCTGGCCGCTGCCATAGGCGGCCCCCAGCGCGGTTTCGATGGCTGCCGGTGTCACGCCCAGCGCCGCCGCCCTGTCGCGATTGATTTTGATGTTCGCAGCCGGCGTCGAGAGATTGAGGTCGCTGGTCACGTCCTGAAAGCCGGGCTTGAGGGCCAGTGCTGCCATCAGCCGCATCGCGCTGGTCTGCAGCAGGGCCTGATCCAGGCCCTGCAAGGTATATTGATAGGCCGATTTCGAGCGCATCCCGCCAATACGGATCGATGGCGGGTTTTGCAGATACACATTCAATCCCGGAATATGAGAGAGCTTGGGCCGCAGACCCTGGATCACCTCGTCGGCAGATTTGCGTTCGCCAAGCGGTTTGAGCCGCAAGGTAAGCGATCCGGTATTGGTCTGGGACGAGCCGCCTCCCGAAACCGAAGACATGACGCCCGCCACATTCGGATCCTGTGCCGCGATCTGGGCCGCCTGCTGCTGATACTCCACCATTTTTGCAAACGAGGTGCGCGTCGCCGATTCTGTCGAGCCGTTGATCTGTCCGGAATCGGTGCTGGGCAGAAAGTCGATTTTGGAGACGTAAAAAAGCCCGACCGTCGCAACCATGCTGGTGAAAAACAGGCACAGAATGAGGAAGCGGTGGGCAATGCTCCAGGCCAGCGTCCGCGCATATCCAGCCTGCATCCAGGCGAAACTGCCCTCGCTCCAGGCATAGAAGCGGCCCTCATGGCTTTCTTTGCCGGGCTTCAGCAAACGGGCAAGCAGCATCGGTGTCAGTGTCACCGAGACAACGCCGGAGACCACGATGGCAATGACAATGGTAATCGCAAATTCGTGCAGCAGCCGTCCGACAATGCCGCCCATGAACATCACGGGAATGAACACCGCCGCCAGCGACACGGTCATCGACAGGATGGTGAACCCGATCTCGCGCGAGCCCACCAGTGCCGCGGTGAACGGCGTTTCGCCCTTTTCGACGTGGCGCACAATATTTTCGAGCATGACAATGGCGTCGTCGACCACAAAGCCGACAGACAGCGTCAGCGCCATCAGCGAAAGATTGTCGAGATTGTAGCCGAGATAAGACATCCCGGCGAAGGTGCCCACCACCGCAATTGGCAGCGCCAGCGAGGCAACAAACGTCGCCGAGACTGTTCGCAGGAACACAAAGATCACAAGGATCACAAGAACGGCGGCAAGCACCAGGGTCAGCTGCACGTCCGCGACCGATGCCCGGATGGACTGGCTTCGGTCATAGGTCACATCGAGTTTGACCGAGGCGGGCAATTGCGCCTGAAAATCCGGCAGGATTTTCTTGATCGCATCCACCACCGCGATGGTGTTGGAGCCCGGCTGGCGCTGGATCGCCAGCACAATGGCGCGCTGACCATTATACCAGCTCGCCACCTTGTCATTCGCCACACTGTCGATAACGCGGCCGACATCCGACAGCCTGACGGGCGCGCCATTGCGATAGGTCACGATGGCCCGCGAAAATTGCGCCGCGTTGAACATCTGGCCGTCTGTGTTGATCAGCGTCGCTTGCGAGGATCCGTTGAGAGAGCCGGTGGGCGCATTCTGGTTGGCGTTGGAAACAGCGCTCGCCACCTGATCGATGCCGATCCCGCGCGCAGCAAGCTCAGACGGATCGACCTGCACCCGCACGGCGAATTGCTGCGAGCCATAGACATTGACCTGTGCCACCCCGTCGATTGTCGAAATCTGCCGCGCCAAAAGGGTTTCGGCATATTTGTCCACTTCCTGCAGCGGCAGGGTGGCCGAGTGCATGGCGAGATACAGAACCGGGCTGTCCGCCGGATTGACCTTGCGCAGGCTCGGTGGGCTGGGCATTTGCGGCGGCAATTGCCGCGTCGCTGCCGAGATCGCCGATTGCACGTCCTGTGCCGCCGCATCGATGCTGCGCTCGAGGTTGAACTGAATGGTGATCGTGGTCGCGCCCTGGGTGCTCGACGAACTCATCGAAGAGACGCCCGCAATGGTGCTGAACTGCGCTTCCAGCGGCGTCGCCACGGCGGACGCCATGGTATCGGGATCGGCGCCCGGAAGGCTCGCAGACACCCGGATGGTCGGAAAGTCGACATTCGGCAATTCGCTGATCGGCAATTGCACATAGCCAACGGCGCCGAAAATCAGCAGCGCCGCCATGAAGAGGATCGTCATGACCGGACGGCGGATGAACGGTGCGGAAATATTCATGGTTTGACGCGGCTGCTGGCACGCGGCTGCACGATGGACACCTCGATGCCCGGCTCAAGTCGCAACTGCCCTTCCGTGACCACCCGGTCGCCAGCCTTCACAGGGCCGGAAATCGCAGCCTCGGCGCCATCGTCATACAGAACCTCCACGGCTTGCATTAC
>DATJDE010000463.1:0-2818 GCA_035497595.1 Rhizomicrobium sp.
AACCTGTCCGCCGTGCTCGAAAAACTGAAGGCGGCGAAAGTGCGCGTGTTGCTGCTAGGTATGCGCGCCCCCCGCAATCTCGGTCCCGACTACGCCGCTGAATTCGACGCGATCTACCCAAGGCTCGCGCAGAAATATGACGTCGCGCTCTATCCCTTCGTGCTGGATGGCGTGGCACTGAACCCCAAACTCAATCAGGCGGATGGGATTCATCCCAATCCCCAAGGCGTGCAGATCATTGTGGGCAAGGTATTGCCCTATGTGAGAAAGTTGATCGGGGGCTGATGTTTCGGCGTCTGGCATCTGTTGGCGGGTTCACGCTGCTGTCGCGCATCACCGGCTTTGCGCGCGATGTGCTGATGGCCGCCGTGCTGGGCGCAGGCCCGCTGTCGGATGCGTTTCTGGTCGCCTTCCGCCTGCCCAATAATTTCCGCGCCATTTTCGCCGAAGGCGCGTTCAACATGGCCTTCCTGCCGCGCTTCGCCGCGATGCGCGAAACCGAGAGTGCAGAGGCAGCAGCCCGTTTCGCCAACCGCGTATTTTCCTGGCAGATGATCACACAGTTCATTCTGCTGATCGTGGCGCTGGGCGCCATGCGCCCCATCATTTCAGTCATGGCGCCAGGCTTTGCAGACCGCCCCGGCCAGCTCGAACTCGCCACAAGCCTGGCGCGCATCGCCTTCCCCTATCTCATCTTCACCGTAGTCGCGGTGCAGCTTTCCGCCATGCTCAACGCAGTGGGCAAGTTCGCGGCGGCGTCGGCCTGGTCGATCTTCCTCAACCTGTCGATGATCGCGGCACTCGCTTGCGCCCCCTTCTTCCCCAACGCGGCCTATGCCGCCGCCTGGGGCGTGTTTGCGGCAGGCATTTTTCAACTGATCTTCATCGTCTGGGCCGCGGCCCGCAGCCAGTTGCGCCTGCGCCTTGGCCGCCCGCGCTGGACACCGGAGATCAAGAATTTCCTGCTGGCGCTGGGGGCGGCCACCATCGGGTCTGCGAGTGTGCAGATCGGTCTTTTCATCGACACAGTGATCGCCAGCTTTCTGCCCTCCGGCGATCTGACGGCGCTCTATTATGCAGACCGCATCAATCAATTGCCCATGGGCGTGCTCGGCATCGCCATCGGAACCGTGCTGTTGCCGGAAATGTCGGCCCTGCTGGCAAAGAACGATCGCAAAGGCGCGGATGCGGCGCAAAACCAATCCGCCGCGCTTGGCCTGTTTCTCACGCTGCCCTTCGTGGCGGCGTTTATCTGCGTGCCGTTCACCATCATGCAGGGCCTGTTTGCCCGTGGCGCGTTTCATCTGGACGCGGCGGCCGCCGCCTCCCAGGCCTTGATGGCCTATGGCATCGGCCTGCCAGCCTTTGTGCTGATCCGCTGTGTCGCGCCGAGCTTTTATGCCCGCGGCGATACCGCAACACCGGTGCGGGCGACCATCGCCTCTGTCGCGGTGAATATTCTGCTGAAAGTCGTCTTCGTGTGGGGCTTAGGCCTGGGCGTGATCGGCATCGCGCTGGGAACCGCGCTCGCAGCCTGGGTAAACGTGGCGCTTCTGGTGTGGATGGCGCGTAACCGTGGGTTTTTGACCATTGCGCCAGCCTTCCTGCGCGCGGTGCCGCCCAGCCTTCTCGCGGCGCTGCTGACAGGCGGCGGCGCATGGCTCGGCGTGCGCAGTGCCAGCGCGCTTTCGCTGTTCGGCAGCCGCTTTCAGGATGAAACGGCGCTGCTGTTTGCGATAGTCTTTGGCGCAGTGGGTTTTGGAGTGGTGAGCTTGCTGTTTCGCCATCAACTGCCGTTGGGCCGCCTGGCGCGGAGGCGCGCATGACCCGCCTGTTCGTCGCGCTGGATTTACCCGATGAGGTTCGCGCCTCGCTCCTGCGCCTGCAAAGCGGCGTGCCCGGCGCGCGCTGGCAGACGCGCGAACAACTCCACCTCACCTTGCGCTTTATCGGTGAGGCGGATGGCCGCGACGCCGCGGCGATAGACGAGATGCTGGCAACCATAGGCGATGCGCGCTTTTCGCTGGAGCTGAAAACGGTGGGCGAATTCGGCGGCAAAACCCCGCGCGCATTGTGGGCCGGTGTGGCGCCCAACGCAGGCCTCAAACATCTGCAACGCAAAATCGAAACGGCGATGCAACGCCTCGGCCTGCCCGCGGAAGAACGCAAATATACTCCCCATGTCACGCTGGCGCGTCTGCGCGGTACCCCGTCGGGGGCGGTGATGGATTACATCACCGATCACGCGCTCTATGCGAGCGGCGCATTTGAAGTGCCCGCCTTCACGCTTTTTTCCAGCCATCTCTCCCCGAACGGGAGCATTTACACGCCAGAGCGCGTTTACCCTTTGCGATAGGAGCGAAGCGATGCAAAAACTCGAAGGTGAAGCGCGCAAAACCGCGCTGGCAAAAATCCCAGGTTGGACGCAGGTGAAAGGCCGCGACGCCATTTTCCGCAAATTTGAATTTGCGGATTTCAACGAAGCATTCGGCTTCATGACCCGCTCAGCCCTGCTCGCGGAAAAGATGGATCACCACCCCGAATGGTTCAATGTCTACAAAACGGTAGAGGTGACACTCGCCACCCATGACGCAGGCGGTGTGACCGATAACGACGTGCAAATGGCGCAGGCAATGGACGTTTACGCAAAACGCTGATGCGGCTTCTGGCGATTTCGGGAAGTTTGCGGGTGGCATCGTCGAACACCACCCTGTTGCAGGCGGCGCAGTTGCTGGCACCCGCAGGCGTGAAGATCAATCTCTACGAAGGGCTTGCGGCACTGCCGCATTTCAATCCGGATGTCGATGTGGACCCTCTG
>DATJDE010000464.1:0-10441 GCA_035497595.1 Rhizomicrobium sp.
GCGACGTTCAGCATTTCGAGATTTTCCACTGTTTCAAGCGGAACGATTTTGTCGTGCCGAACGCGGTCAACCAGCAGGTTGCGCGCCGTCTTGAATACAAACGGCGCGGTCGATTCTGGAATTTCCTTCTGCGCCGCCTGAAAGACCCGGACATAAATGTCCTGCAGCATATCCGCGACATTGGCCTTGCCGCGTCCATTGTGCTGGAGGAACTGGGTCAGGGCGAATTCCAAAGGAAGTACCTCACGTACAAACCAGGCGTGCAGGTCCGCATTGCGCGAGGTCATGTCCCGACTGCGCGCACCAGGTTTCTCACGATCAAATTCCGACAAATCAGTCATCCCCCCAACATTCTCGACTTCGAGGATTCTTGACGTTGGCCTACACCTATACAGACGAAACAGGCCGCCCAAATGATCACTGGAAAATCGTCTTCAGCGCAAAATCTGCGCGCCCCATCTGGCGATGTGGCAGAGACGAACAAAGACGCAGCCGCCTCGGCGCGTCTGAAAGACCTCGCTGAACGCAAGGCGCTTGGCCCGCATTATGGCCCGCACGCAGCCTGAGCGGCCTGATCTGAAACAGATGTGGGATTAGTGGTGCCCAGGGGCGGAATCGAACCACCGACACGCGGATTTTCAATCCGCTGCTCTACCGACTGAGCTACCTGGGCAGCCGGGAAGGCGGTCTTCATAAGGGAGGGCGCGGCGTTCGTCCAGCGGGGGTCGCACAATTGGATAATTTATTTGCTGCCAGAGGCTTACGCCTTGGTCTCAGCCGTCATCCGGCAACTTTTCAGGGTCAGGGACAGGGTTGTCCCCCTCGTCCTCCGGGCGGGAGGGAATCGCATAGCCGCCCTTCAGCCAACGCCCAAGGTCCACATCGGCGCAGCGGCGAGAGCAGAAGGGCCGATAGCGGACATCCTGCGGCTTGCCACAGATGGCGCAGATACGTGTTTCAGGGGGCGATGCCGACATCGAACCCTTCCCGTGCAAAAGCATCACGCGCCTCGAAAACGACTTGCGGGGCGCCGCGGCGGGCCAGTTGCTGGCGCACCTCCAGCCCATGATCGTCCAGCCAGGCCACAATCTCCGGCGAGGCGCGCACCTGAATCTTGCGGCCCGGGGCGGCAAGGGCCTCACGCTCCACAGCGCGCAACACTTCCAGCGCCACGCTGTCGCGCGTGCGCGTGCGCCCCTGCCCGTGACAGGGGCGGCAGCTTTCGCTCATCAGCTTGATCAGCGGATCGCGCACCCGTTTGCGCGTGATCTCCACCAGCCCGAATTCCGACATGGGCAAGATCTGCGTCGGCGTGCGGTCCTTGGCAAGGCTGGCGGACAGCACGTCCAGCACCTTCTGAATATTCTCCGGCTCGTTGAGGTGGATGAAATCCACCACGATCAATCCGCCAATGCCGCGCAGGCGCAACTGGCGGCCAATTTCGTGAGCCGCTTCCAGATTGACCTTGGCGCTGGTCTCTTCCAGCCCGGTGGCGGCCGTGAAACTGCCCGAGTTCACATCGATCGCAGTCAGCGCCTCGGTGCCTTCAATCGTGATCCAGCCGCCAGAGCGCAGCGGCACCCGCCGTTCGACCAAAAGCTCGATCTCGCCTTCAATGTCGTACATGTCGAACAACATTCCGGGGCCTTGAAAAAATTCGATCTTCGCTTCAGCTTCGGGCATCGCACGGCGACAATATTCGCGCGCCGCACGTTCGGATTCGCGATCATCAAAAATCACGCGGTCTACCGAGGCACCCACCTCGTCGCGCATCGTGCGCTCAACGGGGTCGAGATCGTGATAGAGCGTCGCCGGTGCCACCGCGCTTTGCCGCCGTGTCAGCACGGGCCGCCAGGCTTCCGCCAGCCGCTCGGCATCTTCCGTCAGATCGGTCAGATCACAGCCAATGGCGGCGGTGCGGAAAATATAGCCTGCGCCCGGTGCAAGGCTGCCATTGGCTTCCGCAATCATCTTTTCGCCCAGCGCCACCAGCCGCGCCCGCTCGGTCTCATCCTCGATGCGGCGGGACAGCGCGACACCGGACTGGTTGGGCACAAGAACTGCAAGCCGCCCGGCAATGGTGACATTGGCCGAAAGCCGCGCGCCTTTTTCGCCGATGGGATCTTTCACCACCTGCACCAGAATTTCTTCACCTTCACGCACACAGTCGCTGATCTTGGGCGTGCGTTCGTCATCGAAGCCCGGCAGATCGGCAAGGCAGCGTGCCTCCCGCGCGCCAAGAAAACCGGCGCGATCCAGCCCCACATCGACAAAGGCAGCCTGCATACCGGGCAGCACGCGCTGCACCCGGCCCAGAATGATATTGCCGATCAGACTGTGCCCGTGGCGGCCGCCCTTCTTGCGCACATGGCCATCGTCCAACCCGATGGTGCGCTCCAGAAACAGCTCTTCGAGACAGCCATCTTCGACAATGGCTACGCGGGTTTCGCCCGCGCCGGCGTTGATGAGAACGTCTTTCATGATCCGGCTATAGATATTGACACTTCGGACAATATCACAGATTTGCGAAACCGCACCCAGCAAGCAGCCGAACAGTTTGCGCCAATGGCAGGCCGACAACATTGGAGTAGGAGCCGTTCAGGGCGCGCACAAAGGTCTCGGCCCGGCCCTGAATGGCATAGCCACCAGCCTTGCCCTCCCCTTCACGGCTCTGGGCGTAAACATCGATCTCAGCCTCACTGAGACGGCAGAACTGCACGCGGGTCATGACAAGGCGCTGACGCGGCGGTCCATCTGGCGCCACCACTGCGACTGCTGTCAGCACCTGATGGCGGCGGCCTGAAAGCAGTGTGAGGCAGGCGCGCACATCGGTGTCCGATGCGGCTTTGGGCAAAATGCGCGCACCACAGGCCACCACCGTATCTGCAGCCAGAAACAGCGCTGGCCCCGCCGTCCACGCGGCCTGCACGGCACGCGCCTTGTCCAGCGCCAGCCGGGCCGCATATTGGCGCGGGGTCTCGTTCTTTGCCGGTGTCTCGTCGAGTGAGGCGCCCCGCACGGCAGCAGGCACAATTCCAGCCTGCGCCAAAAGCGCCAGACGCCTGGGGCTTTCGCTGGCAAGCACCAGCGGCAGCCGCGCCTTCGGGTTATTTGAAGCGATAGGTGATGCGCCCTTTGGTGAGGTCATAGGGTGTCATCTCGACCATAACCTTATCGCCGGTGAGCACACGGATGCGGTTCTTGCGCATTTTACCCGCAGTGTGGGCGATGATCTCGTGGCCATTGGCCAGTTTCACCCGAAACGTCGCGTTAGGGAGAAGTTCGCTGACCGTGCCTTCGAATTCCAACAGTTCTTCTTTTGCCATTATTCCTCTGGGGTGGCCTCGCGGCGGCGGAGATTGCACTGAAACCAGCGAAAATCAAGCTTTGGAGCTGTTTTAGGCTTCGCTGGGGCGATCCACCGCGAAGCGCGCCCTGATTTTGCCCATCAGTCCGTCCCGGACAGCGCGATAGGCCTCCAGCCGCTGGCTACGGGAACCCTCAACGGCCGTGGGGTCGAAGGTCGGCCAATATTCCACTTCGACAGCCGAGGTCCGTGTCAGCTCCACGGCCTTGTGCTGGGCCTCTGGTGAGAGGGTGATCACCAGATCGAAGGAGCCATCCTCCAGATCCTCAAACCGGCGCGGCTTGTGGCGGCCGATCTCGATGCCGATTTCGTCCATCACCTCAACCGCCATGGGATCGAGATCGCCAGCCCGCGCACCCGCTGATTCGATGTAGACGAATTTGCCGAACAGGTGGCGCATGATCGCCGCCGCCATCGGGCTGCGCAAAGAATTGAGCGAGCAGGCGAACAGAACGGCGCCGGGCAGCTCCTCGCCATTAGGGCCGCGCATCGCCTCAACCCTTCAGATGCAACACGCAGATCAGGGTGAACAGCCGCCGCGCCGTATCGAAATCGATTTCGATCTTGCCCTTGAGGCGTTCTTGCAGCAGCACCGATCCATCATTGTGCAGCCCCCGCCGCCCCATATCGAGCGCCTCGATCTGCGAGGGCGGCGCATTGCGAATAGCCGAAAAATAGCTTTCGCAGACAACGAAATAATCCTTGATCACCCGGCGAAAGGGCGTGAGCGACAGCATGATGCGCCCATGCGCACTGCCGTCTTCCAGCCGGATGTCGAAAACCAGCCGGTTTTCTTCCGATCCCAGCACAAGCTGATACGGCCCGCCGGACGAGCCCGCCGGTTCAAAGCTGTTTTGCTCCAGCAGATCATAGATCGCGATTTCGCGTTCCTGATCGACCTCGCGGGTGCGCCGGATGACGGACCGCTCGTCGAGCGTGATGGCTGCTATCCGAAATACGGGGGTGTCCGTCATATGCGATTGAGACGAGCAGAAACAGAGCGGGCATGGCCATCCAGCCCCTCAGCTTCCGCCAGTGTCACCGCAGCAGGCCCGATCTGGTTGATGGCATCGCGGCTGAGCGACAAGATGGTGGTGCGCTTTATAAAATCCAACACCGACAGGCCGGAGGAAAAGCGCGCCGTGCGCGCGGTCGGCAGAACGTGGTTCGGTCCGGCAATATAGTCACCCATCGCTTCGGGCGTGTTGCGGCCGAGAAAAATGGCGCCTGCATGGCGCACGCGCTTGAACAGCGCGTCGGGATATTCGACCGCAAGCTCCAGATGTTCTGGTGCAATCCGGTCTGACAGGGCGCAAGCGTCTTCCAGCGTCTTCACCACCACAATGCCGCCAAAATCGCGCCAGCTTGCAGCAGCAATCGCTTTGCGCGGCAGGGTTTCGAGCGCGCGCTCCACCGCGGCGCTCACCGCATCGGCAAAGCCTGCATCATCGGTGATGAGGATACTCTGGGACGATGCATCATGTTCGGCCTGGCTGAGCAGATCGGCGGCAATCCAGTCCGCATTGTTGGCGCCATCGGCGATCACCAGAATTTCCGACGGCCCGGCAATGGAATCGATCCCCACAGTGCCAAACACTTCGCGCTTTGCTGCGGCGACAAACGCATTGCCAGGGCCGACAATCTTGTCGACCGGCGCAATGCTCTCAGTACCATAGGCCAGCGCCGCGACCGCCTGTGCCCCGCCGATGCGATAAATTTCGCTGATACCAGCGCGTTTCGCCGCCGCCAGCACCAGCGGATTAAGCGTGCCACCACTCGCAGGCGTCACCATCACAATGCGCGCAACACCCGCAACCTTAGCCGGAATAGCGTTCATCAGCACCGAACTGGGATAGCTCGCGGTGCCGCCGGGCACATACAGCCCCACAGTATCGAGCGCGGTCCAGCGCCAGCCCAGCGTGGCACCGATAGTATCCGTATACGTTTCATCTGCCGGAATCTGGCGGCGATGATAGTCTTCGATCCGGCGCGCGGCAATATCGAGCGCTTGCAGGGCATCGGCGCTGCACTGCGCCTCGGCTGCCGCCAAGTCTTCCGCCGATACGCGTAAAGTCGCTTGGGTCAACTGCACCTTGTCGAATTGCGCACTCAGATCAATCAGCGCCGCATCACCGCGGGCGCGCACATCGGCAATGATGCGACGCACGGCCAGCGCCACATCTTCTTCGGTTTCGCGTTTGGCAGAGATCAGGGCGGTAAACTGTTGCGCAAAATCCGCGTCGCGCGCATCGAGACGGCGCGCCATATCAAGCCTCATCCAGCGGATGTTGCGGGCGGGCTTGGGCGGCCCACGGCCCCGAAATATCGGCCAGCCCCGCATCCAGACATTCCACGTCCAGCTTCATCGCCCCACCGCCGGAAAACATAAGCTCCACCGTGCCCGCGCAATCCTCCGGCCCGTTCGCGGTGAACCGCACGGCCAGTAACGAGACAATGGCGGCAGGATTATCCAGCTTCAGATTATGCGCTTTCACGCTCAGCACGTTATCAAAATGCAGGCCGGTGCGTACCCGCAGGTTGCGCCCGACAAAGCGTTCCGCATCTTCCCATTTGAAACGGTTGAAGACGGCAACAAAGCGGCGCGTCTTGGGCAGATAGACAAGATCCTTCAGCCGCGCCAACGCATCTTGCAATTGCGCCGAAATGATTTCCAGATCCGCGGCATCTTCCGCCACGATGTTCAAACCCGTCTTCATGCCTTCAACCGTTCGATATTGGCCCCCACGCCAGACAGCTTTTCTTCCAACCGCTCAAAACCGCGATCCAGATGATAGACGCGATTGACGATGGTTTCACCCTCGGCCGCCAGCCCCGCCAAGACAAGGCTGGAGGAGGCGCGCAAATCGGTCGCCATCACAGGCGCGCCTTTCAGCCGCTCGACTCCGCGCACAGTCGCCAGATCGCCTTCGACCTTGATGTCCGCGCCCATGCGCAACAATTCAGGCACATGCATGAAACGGTTTTCGAAAATCGTTTCCTGAATATGGGAGGTGCCATTGGCCGTTGCCAGCAGCGCCATGAACTGCGCCTGCAAATCGGTCGGGAAACCGGGGAACGGCGCAGTCGCCACATCCACCGCCACCGGGCGGAACCCATTGCGATGCACCTTGAGCCCGCGATTGGTGACGGTGATTTCCGCCCCCACCGCTTCGAGCAGCGGCAACACCGACCCGATCAGATCGGCCCGCGTGTTCACAAGTTCGATCTCGCCGCCCGCAATGGCCGCCGCCATGGCATAGGTGCCGGTTTCCACCCGATCGGGCAGCACCGGATAGTTCGCGCCGTGTAACCGCGCCACGCCATGCACCTCGATGCGCGAGGTGCCGAGGCCGCTGATCTGCGCCCCCATCGCGCTCAGGCAATGGCCCAGATCGTCGATCTCCGGCTCGCGCGCCGCATTTTCGATTGTCGTCACACCATCGGCCAGCGTCGCTGCCATCAGCGCGTTTTCGGTGGCCCCGACCGAGGCAAAAGAAAACCGGATATGGGCGCCCTTCAAACCGCGCGGCGCGCTGGCAATGACATAGCCCTCGGTCAGTTCAATCTCCGCCCCCAGCGCCTCCAGCGCCTTCAAATGCAGATCGACCGGCCGCGCCCCAATGGCACACCCGCCGGGCAACGAAACCTTGGCATGGCCAATCCGGGCCAAAAGCGGCCCCAAAACCAGAAAACTCGCCCGCATCTTGCGCACGATGTCATAGGACGCCGTGGTGTTGACGATTTCCCCTGCCCGAAGCTCCAGCCGCCCGCCCTCGCCCAGCTTCGCGCCGGGCTGAAATTGCGCAGATGTCCCCGTACCCCGCAGCAGATCGACCATAAAGGCGATATCGACCAGCCAGGGCACATTGGTCAGGGTCAGCGTCTCATCCGTGAGCAGGCTGGCGGCCATCAGCGGCAGGGCGGCGTTTTTCGCCCCGCTGATCGCAATTTCGCCCTTCAACCGGGCACCGCCTTCGATTCGAATTCTGTCCATAACCCCTCACGCGGCGCAAAGGCCGATTCCACACTCTTTTATCGGCTGATGCAGGGATCCGATAGAACCGTGACGTGTAATCTAGCCCGGCTTCGCGGCATCATCGGGGCGCAGGGGCGGCAAGGCCGTGACATCCCCCGCTTTACGCGCCGGGGCCTTGGATCCCGCCTCTTTTCGGCGTTTCAGATTGTCTTTCAGGGCCTGTGCCAGGCGTTCTGTCCGGCGCGCCGATTTGGCCTTCATTGTCTCTTTCCCTGCCCAATTCCTTGGGCTATAGGCTGCGCCCCGGCTGATTTCCAGCCGCGATGCCGGAGTAGCGTAGTGGTAGCGCAACCCCTTGGTAAGGGGTAGGTCGTGAGTTCGATTCTCACCTCCGGCACCAGTTTCCCCAGATTTTCGCCCTTTTATAAAGGCGCCGAAAAAGAACGTTTTGGAAACTGCACACCCAATTCGGGCAAGAACCCTTGCAGCCTGAGCCGCCCTAATCCCTCTACAGCGAAGACAACCTACACTTCAAAGTGCGCGCGATGCACACTGTCCCCAGCACACCACGCATCTTCTTGATCAAAACACCCACCGACCGGAAAGAGGCTGCTGAAGAATGATCTTTTCTGAAATCCTCCGTGGCCTCGGCCTGTCACAGGCCGAGGCCACGGATTTCCTGAGGGTCCGGCCAGACACTCTGGAATCATGGTCCGCAGGCCAGAGCGAAAACCCGCCGCCGGGCGTCATGGCGGCGCTGCATGGCCTGGCAGATCGCCAGGACGAAGCCGCTTGCGAGGCGCGTGAGGCTTGGGAAGAATCCGGGGCGCCGTCCGAACTGAAAATTGGCCTCGCCACCGATGATTTCGAGGCGCAGCAACTTGGCTGGCCCTGCGTCGGGGCACACCGGGCCGTCATTCGGCGGCTGTGGGAGATGCTTCCAAGCGAAGTGACATTGATCGTGGTGCCGCGCGGGGACGGGCGTCGCGAGCGCAACGACGATTGAGGCTCCCCGAACAGAAAAACCGCCAAACCTTTAGGGCGCTGAAATTAAGAGGTATTTCAACTACTCTTTTGGAAGTTATGTACTGCTATTGAATATCCCGACATCCTGCCGCACCGGCAGTTTGCCTCGCTTCGCCTGCTCCATTCCGCGCTATAGTGATGGCCTTCCAAGGGACAAGCTGATCCGATGCGCTCCCGTCTACACACACCTGTTTGCGATCTTCTGGGCTGCACCTACCCCATTCTGCTGGCGGGCATGGGCGGGCCTGCACGGTCCGCTCTGGTGGCCGCGGTCACCAATGCGGGCGGCTTCGGCTTTCTCGGCATGGTGCGCGAAAGCCCCCAACTCATCAGCGAAGAAATCGCCAAAGTCCGCGCCCAGACGGATCGCGATTTCGGCGTCAATCTCATTCCCGCCGCCACCAAGCCCGATCTGCTGGAAGCGGAAATCGCCGCCTGCCTCGCGGCCCGCGTGCCGGTGATGGCGCTGTTCTGGGATCTGTCGGCGCCCATCGTCAAACGCCTGCGCGATGCGGGCGTGCTGGTGGTCTGCCAGGTCGGCAGCGCCCGCGAAGCTGAAGAGGCGCAAGAAGCTGGCGCCCAGGTGCTGATCGCCCAAGGCGTAGAAGCGGGCGGCCATGTGCGCGGCACCATCCCCCTCAATCAACTGCTGCCGCAGGTGCTGGCCCTTGCGGATGTGCCGGTGATCGCCTGCGGCGGCATCGTGGATGGCAAAACCGTTGCGTCCGTCATGGCGCAAGGCGCACAGGGCGCGATGCTGGGCACCGCCTTCCTCGCAACCGATGAATCTTTTTCCCACCCCTATCACAAGCAACGCATCGTCGAGGCGAAGCCCGGCACCACCATCCACACCGATGCCTTTCATGTGAACTGGCCGCGCGGCGCCTTCGTGCGCGTGCTGCCCAATTCCGTCACCGCGGGCGAACATGGCGATCCGTTCGCCGGCAACAAACAGGCCATCGGTAATGAAGGCGCGCGCACCATCTGGCTGTTCAGCACCGATTCCCCCCTGCAATCGATGACCGGCGATTTCGAGGCGATGGCGCTTTACGCCGGGCAAGGCAGCGGCGACATCACCAACATCGTGCCCGCGCGCCAGCGGATGGAAGAGATTGTACGCGCTGCCGAAGCTGCGCTGCCCAACACCCCGAGCACACCGAAGGCGGCAGACGAAACATCCTCCGCCTCCCCCACCTGCTACGCAAAGGAGGCCGATGACAGCTATATGGGCTATGCCTCCCGCGATGAGCTGCTCGCCTTCCTCAACGAATTGCTGGAGGCAGAACGGGCTGGCGCGCGCGTCACCGCCCGCACCTCATCGGATGCAAGCGACCCAGCCATCAAAACCCTGATGCGAGAGATCTATCACGACGAAGCCCATTGGTGCGCGATGCTGCTGCGCTGGATCGCAAACCTCGATGGTGCCGCCTCCCCTAAAGTCGGCGCGTTCTACGAAAAGTGCATGGTGATTTCAGACCTACGCGAACGCATGGCCTTCCTCAATCGCGGCCAGGGCTGGGTGGCGCGCAAGCTGCGCGAGATGCTGCCCAAAACGCGGGACGACGCGCTGCACGCCGATTTCGCGGACATGCTGAAAAGCCATGAAGAGAATATCGCCCGCGCCAATGCGGCGTTAAACTAGGCCTCCCCGTCCCACAATCGAGGCGCCTCATGACTCCATCGCAGCAAATAGACCGGCTGATCGCAGGCCTCACAGACTGGCGCGGCAAGACCTTCGCCAGCTTGCGCAAGACCATCCTGGAAGCCGACACAGAAATCACCGAAGACTGGAAGTGGATGGGCAGCCCGGTGTGGTATCGCGATGGAATGATCGCGGTCGCCAATGCTCATAAAGGCAAGGTAAAACTCACCTTCGCCCACGGCGCGCACCTGCCCGATCCCGACAAACTTTTCAACGCAGGCCTCGAAGGCAACGCAAGACGCGCAATCGATTTTTTGGAAGGCGACAAGATCAACGCGCCCGCGCTAAAAACCCTCATCCGCGCCGCCATTGCGCATAATCAGAGCAAGGCAAAGAAAACACCTGCCGCCACCCGCGTAAAAGCACGCAA
>DATJDE010000465.1:0-11607 GCA_035497595.1 Rhizomicrobium sp.
CGTTCTCATTACCCCGCCCAAAAGCAACAGCCGGGAAGACCGGATGGCGCAGGGGCGCAACATCTGGCGCACCATCGGCAGCCCCGGCTTTCCCGCGACAGACGCCGAACTGGAAGAGGTGGTGACGCGCGAAGTGGACCGCGTGCCGTTTGAACCCACCGGCGCCGCGCGCCAGCTTTTTGCCATTGTGGTCGCCGAACCGCGCAATGCGATTTTGAAAAATGTGCGCTGCCCCACGCTTGTCATGCATGGCGCGGACGATCCGCTGATCCCCATGGACGGCGGCAAGGATACGGCGGCCAGCATTGCGGGCGCCGAACTGGTGATCGTGCCCGGCATGGCGCACGACTTTACGCAAGCGCTGGTGCCGACCTTTTTGAACCATGTCGGAAGGTTTTTGTGCTCCGTCGAAACAGCAAAGGTTGCATAACGTGACAAAAATCACCGCCAACGGCATTGAACTTGACTATGAAGAAAGCGGCCCGAAAGACGGTGTGCCGTTTTTGTTTATCAATGGCTTCGGCACCCAGCTTGTGGGTTGGCCGCACCAGTTCTGGGATACGCTGGCCGCACAAGGCCTGCGGGTGATCCGGTACGACAATCGCGATGTCGGCCTGTCACAGAAATTTGACGGCATCATTCCCGACATTCGCGCCGTGTCAAAAGCCGTGCGCGCGGGCGGCACGCCGGATGTGCCCTATCGCCTTGCTGACATGGCCGCGGATGCTGCGGGCTTGCTGGACGCATTAGGCATTGAAAGCGCGCATATCGCAGGCGCATCGATGGGTGGCATGATTGCGCAGTGTGTGGCGCTGAATCATCCGGCTAAAGCCCGCTCGCTGATCACCCTGTTCTCAACCACCAGCGATCCTTCGTTGCCGCCCTCCACGCCGGAAGCGGCCAAGGCCCTCACCTCACGCCCGGCATCGGATTCGCGCGCGGCCGTGATCGATCATGTGGTGGAAAGCCGAAAAGCCTATGCCTCCACCGGCTGGCCTTATGATGAGCAGCACATCCGCAAGATTGCGGGCATGGCCTTTGACCGGAGCTATTACCCGGAAGGCAATATGCGCCAATATGCGGCGATCCTTGCCGGACCACCGCGGACTGAGCGGTTGAAGACGCTAAACCTGCCCGCGCTGGTGCTGCACGGTTCGGCGGACACGCTGATCCGGCCCGATGCAGGGCGCCATACGGCGCAGTGCATTGCCGGTTCAGAATTTCACGAAATTGAAGGCTGGGGGCACGACATGCCGCTTCCCGCCATCCCGGTTGTTACCGGGCTGATCGTGCCGTTTGTGCGGAAGGTGGAAGCGAACGCAAAACGATAGGCGGCAGATTACTTAATCTTGCCTTCTTTGAAGACCACATGCTTGCGCAGCACCGGGTCATACTTCTTCATCGAGAACTTCTCGGTCATGGTGCGGGTATTCTTCTTCGCGACATAGAAAAAGCCCGTGCCGCCCTCGCTGTTGAGACGGATTTTTGCGGTGGTCGGTTTAGCCATAACGGGACTCCTGGAGCACTTTTAGCGAAGGCCGCGTAACCTAGTCAGGGCGGCCCGCTTGTCAAGGCGGCCCCTCGGCAGGGGCGCCGAAAAGCCGGTTTTCCGGGGAATTTCCGGGGCTACAGATAGTCCAGACTGGGCTTATTGTTGCGGAATCGGAAGAATGGCACCGGGCGGGGCTTTGTGGGCTGCACCACCCTTGCCTCCACCTCGTCGATCATGCGGCGGGTGATGGTGGGCAGGTCCTGGCCCCTCGCCTCATCGAAGGTCAGCCAGCAGGCCTCCAGCAGCTCATCCGATTCGGCGGCGTTCAGCTCGTGGCCGATGGCCCCCGCATCCGCCATGAAAAAGCGGGCATCGAAGCGGCGCGTGCGATTGGGCGGGGTGATGGCGCGGGCGATGAATTCCAGCCGGTCGAGCCGGGGCATCAGCCCATGGGCGAAGAAGCGTTGCCAGGCATGTGCTTTGGTGCGGGGCAGCTTTTCGCTGCGTTCCCCCAGAATGATTCCAGTCTCTTCAAATGTTTCGCGAATGGCGGCCAGCGCAAGGCCGCGTGCGCGCGCCGGGCTTGCGCCCTTGGTCAGCCGTTCCAGCACATCGGCGCGCAAATCGCTTTTCACCATCACGCGCTGATCACCCGGATCGACCCGGCCACCGGGGAAAACAAATTTCCCTGCCATGAAGGCCATGTTCTGATGCCGCCGCCCCATCAACACGCGCGGGGCAGAAGAATCGCGCCGCACCAGAATGAGCGTTGCCGCATCCTTGGGCCTGAGTGCCCCCGTTACAATTTTCTCATCATCGGGATCGAATATCGGCGCCGTCAAACCAAACTCCTATTGCGCGGGAGTGTAAGCGCTTGACCGCGAAGATCAACGCTTTGGTTTGCCTTTGGATTTTTTCTTTATGTCTTTCTGTTTTTTGAAAGGCCTCTTTTTGCCGGGCAGTGTTTGGTTTGGGCGGAACTCTTTTTCTGAAACCGCGGCGCTTGCGCCAAGTTCAAAACGCAAACCACCGGTAAGCGGGGCTGCTTCCATGAGTTTGACATTGATAATGTCGCCCAAGCCATATTTTGTTCCGCTGCGTTCCCCGATCAGCGCGTGGCGGCGCTCATCATGGCGGAAATATTCCGCGCCCAGCGTGCGCGCAGGCACCAGGCCTTCCGCCCCCGTTTCAGGCAAGCGCACGAACAAACCGAACCGCGTGACGCCGGTGATGCGCGCATCGAAGGTCGCGCCCACACGGTCTTCCATATAGGCGGCGACATAGCGATCGGTGGAATCGCGTTCCGCCGCCATGGCGCGCCGTTCGGTCATCGAAATATGTTCGGCGATTGCGCCGAGCTTTTCGCGATCGCGATTCGTCAGCCCGTCATCGCCCGCATGCAGCGCGGTGATGATGCCACGATGCACCATCAGATCGGCATAACGCCGGATGGGCGAGGTGAAATGCGCATAATGCGAAAGGTTGAGCCCGAAATGGCCGAGATTGGTTGGCGCATAAATCGCCTGTGCCTGGCTGCGCAAGGTCACATCGTTCAACACATCGACATGCACAGTGCCCTTGGCCCGCTCCAGCACGCGATTGAACACGCCGGGCTTGATCACCTGCCCTTTTGTAAAGGGGATGCTGAGGGTGCGCAGAAAATCGGAATAGGCCATCAATTTTTCGGTGGATGGCTGGTCATGCACGCGATAGATCAGCGGCACGCGCGCTTTTTCCAGCATCTCGGCGGCGGCGACATTGGCCTGGATCATGAATTCTTCGATCAGCCGCATGGATTCCAGCCGCTCGCGATAGGCGATGGATTTCACCTTGCCGTCTTCACCCAGCTGAATGCGCCGTTCCGGCAGATCAAGGTTCAAGGGATCGCGCGCATCACGCGCCTTGGCAATCGCCTTATAAGCGTTCCACAACGGCGTCAGCGCGGTGCGCGTGATCTCGCCATGATCGGCATCGGGCTTGCCATCAAAGCCGCGCTGCGCCTGCGCATAAGTCAGGCTTGCAGCGGAGCGCATGATGGCGCGCATGAATTCGTGGTGTTTCTTGCGCCCGTTCGCATCGAACACCATGCGCACCGCAAGACACGCCCTGTCTTCTCCCTCACCCAGCGAACACAGATCGGTGGACAGCGCTTCGGGCAGCATCGGCACCACGCGATCCGGGAAGTAAGCCGAATTGCCGCGATTATAGGCTTCACGATCCAGCGCCGAACCCGGTGTCACATAATGGGCAACATCGGCAATCGCCACGATGGCCACATGCCCGCCAGGATTTTTGGCATCGTCATCCGGCCCGGCCCACACTGCATCGTCATGATCGCGCGCATCTTCGGGATCGATGGTGACAAGCGGCACGGCGCGCAAATCGGTGCGCCCGCGCGGGTCAACCGGTTTTGCGGCCAGTGCTTCATCCAGTGTGTCTTTGGGAAATTCGGTGGGGATGCCGTGGGCGTGGATGGCGATCAGGCTGACGGTCTTGGGCGCATCCATGCTGCCCAGACATTCGATAATCTTCGCCCGTGGCAGGCCCGAGGCGCGGCCCGAAAGCGGTTCGGCCAGCACCAACTCGTTCGGCTTTGCACCGCCCGTATCGGATTCGGCCACCACGAATTCATATTTGCTCTTGCGATCAATCGGCACGATGCGGCCCTGCCGCGCGCTGAGGCGATAGACGCCCAGCACCTTGTGCACGCTTGCGCCCAATTTCTTGATGACGCGCGCTTCATAGGCATCTTCGGCTTTGACCAGCCGCGCCAGAATGCGTTCGCCTTTGCCCGGCGCATCGCCTTCGCGCCCCGGCATGACGATGATCTTGGGCGGGGCCTCTTCGCCGTCCCATTTCTGCGGGCGGGCCAGCAGCTCGCCATCATTGTCCTGCCCGATGACTTCCAGCACCGCCACATCGGGCAGCGCGCCCGCAGGGGTGAAGCTGCGTTTGCGCCCGCGCAAAATCTCGCCTTCGACTTCCAGCTCGCGCAGAATTTTCTTCAGGGTCAGCCGTTCATTGCCGAACACGCCCAACAGCCGTGCCAGATCGCGCTTGGTGGCATTGGGCTCGCGGGCCAGCGCTTCCAGCACACTTTCCTTAGTCAGTGTGGAGCGAGCGTGGGGGGGCCTGTTTTTGCCGCCGGGTTTCTTGGTCAATGGAGATTTTCCAATGTGAAACACAGAACGCCCCACCCTGTCATAGCCCGCGGCTGCGGGCTACCCAGGTGAGGCAAAACTGGATGGTGATGCGTGTGCGTTATCTGGGTGGCCCGCATTTGCGGGCCATGACGTTGAGCGGGTGGCGACAGCGTTTCTATTCTGCGGCCACTTTCTTCGGTTTGGCGGCAGTCTTCGCTTTCGGCTTGGCTTTCGCGGCAGCTTTTTTGGCTGGTGCTTTTGCGACAGCTTTTTTCGCGGGCGCTTTCTTTGCCGCAGCTTTTTTCGGCGCGGCTTTTTTCTTCGCCGGTTTCTTGCCGTTCTTGCCTGCGCGCGCGGCCAGCCATTCGACTGCCTGTTCCATCGTCACCGTGTCGGGTTCGATACCTTCGGGAATGGTCGCGTTGGTCGTGCCATCGCTGACATATGGCCCATAGCGCCCTTTGAGCACCTTCACAGGCGCCTGGCTTTCGGGATGCGCGCCCAAGTCCTTCAGCGCCTCGGCCTGACGCCGCCCCTTGCCCTTGGCTTTGCGTTCGGCCAGCAGCGTGACGGCGCGGTTGATACCAACCTCGAACACTTCTTCAGCGGATTCGAGCGATGCATATTGCCCATCGCTCGCCACATAAGGCCCGAAGCGGCCAAAATTCGCGGTGATCGGTTTGCCGGTTTCAGGGTGCAGCCCAATTTCGCGCGGCAGCGAGAGCAGCTTCAGCGCGTAGTCCAGTTCCACACTGTCCGGGCTCATGCCCTTGGGAATACCGGAGCGCGCGGGCTTTTCGCCATCGCCCCGCTGCACGTAAGGGCCGAAGCGGCCAACCTTCAAATCAATCTGCTCGCCGGTTTGCGGATCGACGCCCAGCACACGCGGTGCGGCATCACCATCTTCGCCAGGCTTGGAGCCCAGTTTCCGCGTGAAGCGACATTCGGGATAATTGGTGCAGCCGATGAAGGCGCCAAAACGCCCGAGCTTCAAATTCAACCGCCCATCGCCGCATGTGGGGCAGACACGCGGGTCCGCGCCATCTTCGCCCTTGGGGAAGATATGCGGTTCCAGCAAGGCATCGAGCGTGGTGATGACCTGCGAGATCTTGAGATCCTTGGTCTCGCCAATCGCCGCGGAGAACCCGGTCCAGAATTCCCTGAGCAGATCCTTCCATTTCAGCTTGCCGGCGGAAACCTCATCGAGCTTTTCTTCCAGATCGGCGGTGAAGCTGTATTCGACATAATGGGAGAAGAAGCTGGAAAGGAACGCGGTGACGATGCGGCCCTTGTCTTCGGGAATGAAACGGTTGCGATCCATCCGCACATAAGCGCGGTCCCGCAGCACCGAAAGGATGGAGGCATAGGTCGACGGGCGACCAATGCCGAGTTCTTCCAGCTTGCGCACCAGGGTCGCTTCGGAATAGCGCGGCGGCGGTTCGGTGGAATGTTGTTCCGGCGTTACTTTTTCAAGCTTCGCGACCTCGCCTTCCTTCACACGCGGAAGTTTGGCGCCGTCTTCATCGGTCTCGTCGTCCTTGCCTTCCTGGTAGAGCGTCAGGAAGCCATCGAACAACACCACGCTGCCGGTGGCGCGCAAGGTGATCTGCTTGTCGGCGGATATTGCGTCCACCGTGGTGCGTTCCAGTTCGGCGCTTTCCATCTGGCTGGCGATCGCGCGCTTCCAGATCAGGTCATAAAGTTTGGCTGCATCTGCATCCAGCGCGCGGGCCATCTGGTCCGGTGCGCGGGCAAAGCTGGTGGGGCGAATGGCTTCATGCGCTTCCTGCGCATTCTTCGCCTTGGTGGAATAGACCCGTGGCACTTTGGGCAGATAACGCTCGCCATAGCGCGCGCCAATGGCGCTGCGGGCATCGCTAATGCCTTCGGCGGCCATCTGCACGCCATCGGTCCGCATATAGGTGATGAGACCCACGGTCTCCCCGCCAATATCCACGCCTTCATAGAGCTGTTGCGCAATCTGCATGGTGCGCTTGGCGGCAAAGCCGAGCTTGCGCGAGGCTTCCATCTGCAAGGTGGAGGTGATGAAGGGCGGCGCGGGGTTGCGCTTGACCGGCTTGCGTTCAACGCTGCCGATGGAAAAGCTCTGCGCCTTGATAAGATCGACAGCACGTGTCGCCTCGGCTTCGTTTTTCAGCGACAGCTTGTCGAGCTTTTGGCCATCCAGATGTGTCAGGCGCGCCTGAAGGGCGCCTTCGGGCACGGACAGATCGGTATCGATGCTCCAATATTCCTGCGCGCGGAAGGCTTCGATCTCGATCTCGCGTTCGCAGACCAGCCTGAGCGCCACCGATTGCACACGCCCCGCCGATTTGGCGCCCGGCAGCTTGCGCCACAACACCGGCGACAGCGTGAAGCCCACCAGATAATCGAGCGCGCGGCGCGCCATATAGGCATCGACCAGTTCTTCATTGATCGCGCGCGGATGGGCGATGGCATCGAGCACTGCGGACTTGGTGACGGCGTTGAACACCACCCGTTCCACTGCAATCTTGCCCAGCACCTTCTTCTGGCGCAGCACTTCCAGCACATGCCAGGAAATCGCCTCCCCTTCCCGATCCGGGTCGGTGGCGAGGATCAGCTTGTCAGCCCCCTTCAGCGCGTCGGCAATATCCTTGATCCGCTTGGCGGCGCGGGTATCGATTTCCCATTCCATGGCAAAATCGTCATCCGGTCTCACCGACCCGTCTTTCGACGGCAGGTCGCGGATATGACCGAACGACGCCAGCACCGTGTAGTTGGAGCCGAGGTATTTGTTGATGGTTTTGGCCTTGGCCGGGGATTCGACGACGAGAACGTTCATGTTGGGGAACTGGGTGCTTTCTGGGGAAAGGGTGGACACCTTATTAGTCAGGTCTCCCCTGCAAACGGCGCGGACACTGATGGAGCCGATCCGCCTCTGTCAACGAGATGGCCGACAATAATATATTTAAGGTTGCAAAATTCGTCGTTAACCTCATTATTGTAACCTAAGGTTGCGTCCTTAATCTGCTTTTCCCGTACCTTTAAGGACACAAGATATACTGTAATTATTCACAGGGGCCGCAGATTGAACACGCCATTCCAGCCAAATGCTCATTCCCGCGCGATCACTCCCGCAGACAGCGCCCGCTATACACGCGACATGCTGGGCCAGCTCAAAGCCATTGCCGATGAGCAGGGCCAAAAAGTGTTGGCGCACCTGCTCTCCCTCGCCTCGATGGAGGCGGACGCCCTGCAAAAACAGCCCTGAAAGGCCACTTCAGGCCCAGCCGACCCGGTTTCCGGCATCGCGGGCAAGGCGGCCGGCTAGTTCCAGCTCCAGAAGCACGGTCTGCACCGCGCCGGGCGGCGCGCCCAAGCGGCGGATGAGTTCATCCACCTCCACCGGGGCGGGGCCTAGCGCCTCTTCCACCGCAGCTCTGATTCGGTCTGCCTCCGCCTCCAGCGCGGAAAGGTCGGGCGGTGCCTGAGGTGCGGATTTTTCCGCTTCATCGAATGCGCCGCCCAATACCGGCCTCAGCGCGGCCAGCACATCTTCGGCGCATTCGGTGAGCAGCGCCCCTTCGCGGATCAGCCGGTTGGTGCCTTTGGCACGCGGGTCGAGCGGCGAGCCCGGCACCGCAAACACTTCGCGCCCCTGATCCAGCGCATAGTTCGCGGTGATGAGCGAGCCCGACCGTTCCGCCGCCTCCACAATCACCACGCCGCGCGCAATGCCGGAGATGATGCGGTTGCGCCGTGGAAAATGCCGGGCGAGCGGCGCCACGCCAAACGGCACTTCAGACACCACCACCCCTTGGGCGATGATGCGTTTATAGAGCCCGTCATGTTCCGGCGGATAAATCACATCCACCCCGCCCGCCAGAACCGCAGCGGTGCCGCCTTGCAGCGATCCGTCATGGGCCGCCGCATCGATACCGCGCGCGAGGCCGGAAACGACCAGCAGCCCCGCTTCGCTCAAATCGCGCGCCATGCGCTCTGCAAATTTGCGCCCCAGAACAGAAGCGTTACGCGCCCCCACAATCGCCACCGCCTCGCGCGCCAGCAGCGAGACATGGCCGAGCACCTGAATGAGCGGCGGCGGCGCATCCAGCGCCGCCAGCCCGCGCGGAAACTCCGGCTCGCAGGCGGCGATCATGCGCCCGCCTGCCCGCGCCAGCGCATCGGCTTCACGCTTTACATCTGCAACGGGGGGAATGATGGCGGCCTGCGCGCCGCCGCGCCGTGTCAGCCGTGGAATATTGTCGAGTGCAGCCTCTGCCGAACCGAAGCGCCCCAACAGCGCCTTGAAATTCACCGGCCCGACATTGTGGGTGCGCGAAAGCCTCAACCAGGCGAAACGCTCTGCCTCGCTGAGCGCGCGCCTAGGCTGCATCCAGCGTCTCGTCCGGTTCGTCTTGGGCGGAGTTGCCGATGCGCGGTTCGGTCCGCGCCAGCAGGCGTGCGATGTTTTCGTGATGGGTGAGGAATATGATGAGCGTAAGTACAGCGGTGAACACGGCCAGATAAGTGCCCAGCAGCAGCCAGGCGAACAGCGGCGCCAGCAAAGCGCAGATCAGCGCGGCAAGCGATGAAATCTTCCACACCCGCGCGGCAATGGCCCAACTGGCGGCCACCAGAATTCCCACGATCCACGACAGCGCGAACAGGATGCCCAGAAAGGTTGCCACGCCCTTGCCGCCTTTAAAGCGCAGCCAGAACGGAAACAGGTGCCCCAGCATTGCGCCAAGCCCCGCCAGCGGCACGGTATACCAGACATGCGGCGCGCGCAGCATGATCCAGACCGCGAAGAACCCCTTGGCCGCATCGCACAGCAAGGTCGCTGCTGCCGCCCAGCGCTTGCCGGTGCGCAGCACATTGGTCGCGCCAATATTGCCCGAGCCGACTTTGCGAATGTCTCCGCCGCCCGACAGATAGGTGAAGATCACGCCGAACGGCACGGAGCCGATAATATAGCCAAGCCCCAATGCGGCGAGCGCAATGTCCCACTGTCCGCCCATCATCGCCCAGTAGAACTGTTTCAGCATCTCGATCATGGTGCCTGCCTCTCGCGGGCGCCATCGAACACGCACACACCACCGACAAAGGTGGCGCGTACGCGGCCCTGGAGCCGCCGCCCATCAAATGCTGTGTTCTTGGCACGGGAGCGCAAGGTCTCCGCCTCCACCACCACCGGCGCATCGGGATCGAACAGCACAATGTCGGCGGCCGCCCCTTTGGCGAGCCTGCCGCTTTCGAGCCCGAGGATGCGCGCAGGTGCAGAGGTGAGCGCCGCCAGCACATGACTGAGCGAGGCCCCGCCCTCATGGTGCACAGTCAGCGCCACCGGCAGCAGCGTTTCCAGCCCCACAGTGCCGAAGGCGGCCTGTGCAAAGGTTTGCCGCTTGGTATCTGCCGCCTGCGGATCGTGGCTCGACACAATCACATCGATTGTCCCGTTCGCCACGCCTTCATTCATTGCCGCGCGATCATCTTCGGAGCGCAGCGGCGGCTTCACCTTGCGGAAGGTGTAATACGGCCCGACATCCAGCTCGTTCAGCAGCAGATGATGCGCAGACACACCGCAGCTCACCGCCAGGCCCCGCGCCTTGGCCGCGGCAATCGCCTCCAGCGAAGCGCGACACGAAATCTGGCCGAAGTGGTAGCGCGCCCCGGTGAGTTCGACGAGGCGGATATCGCGTTCCACAATCAGCGTTTCGGCCAGCGATGGGGCTGCGGGAATGCCCAGCCGCATCGCATATTCGCCTTCGTTCATCGCCGTGCCGCGCGAGAGTGAAGGATCTTCGGCATGGCCAACCACCAATGCGCCAAAGGTGGTGGCATAAGAGAGTGCACGGCGCAGCATCTGCGCGTTCGGGATAGAGCGATCCGCATCGGTAAACGCAACCGCCCCCGCTTCGAGCAACAGCCCGATCTCGGTCATCACCTCGCCGCCGAGATGTTTGGTCAGCGCCGCCATGGGCAGCACGCGCACAGACGCCGTGGCCGCCGCGCGCCGCATGATGAAATCCACCAGCGAGGGTTCATCGATCACGGGATCGGTATTGGGCATGACCACCATGGTCGTCACCCCGCCCGCCGCCGCCGCTCTGCTGGCCGATTGCAAGGTCTCGCGATGTTCGCTGCCCGGCTCGCCGGTGAACACCCGCATGTCGATCAGGCCGGGGCTGAGCACCAGCCCCTTGCAGTCGATCACTTCAGGATCGGCGGGATCAGCATCGTTGAACAGGCGCGGGCCGACATCGGCGATCACGCCATTCTCGATCAGCAACCCGCCGCGCGCATCCAGCTTGGCTGCCGGATCGATCAGCCGCGCATTGCGAAAGGCGAGCCGCCCGATCTTTTTATCCAGCGCGACGCTCATGCGGGCCTGCCTTCCTGCGGCAACCCGCGCGAAAGGGCGTCCAACACCGCCATGCGGATGGCCACGCCCATTTCCACCTGTTCCTGTATCAGGCTGACCTCAAGATCGTCCGCCACTTCGGAATCGATCTCCACGCCGCGATTCATCGGGCCGGGATGCATCACCAGCGCGCCCGGCTTGGCGAGCTTCAGCTTTTCGCGATCCAGCCCATAGAAGCGGAAATATTCGCGCGTCGACGGCACAAAGGCCCCGGCCATGCGCTCCAGTTGAAGCCGCAGCATCATCACAATGTCCACGCCCTTCAGCCCTTCACGCATGTCGTGGAAAATTTCCACGCCAAAGCGTTCGGCGGCGGTCGGCAGCAGCGTGCGCGGCGCGATCAGGCGCACCCGCGCGCCCATTTTCGACAGAAGGTGAATGTTCGAGCGCGCCACCCGGCTGTGCAGAATATCGCCGCAGATCGCCACCACCAGCCCTTCAAAGCTACCGCGATGGCGCCGGATGGTAAGTGCATCCAGCAGTGCCTGTGTCGGGTGTTCGTGGCTGCCGTCGCCCGCATTCACCACACAGCAATCGAGCTGGCGGGAAAGAAGCTCGGCGGCGCC
>DATJDE010000466.1:0-4219 GCA_035497595.1 Rhizomicrobium sp.
ACCGGCATCGGCATCGCGCCCGAAAATATTGCCCGTGCGCTCGAACGGTTCAGCCAGGTCGATGGCAGGCTGGCGCGCACCCATGATGGCGCGGGCCTCGGCCTTCCCATGGCCAAACAGTTTGTCGAACTGCATGGCGGCTCGCTTGAACTCACAAGTACACCGGGCAAAGGCACAAAGGTGTGCCTGTCTTTCCCGCCGGAACGTCTGGTCACGCGCGCTATTTGACCAGCCTGACACTGGCGCGCGCCGCCGACATGCCAACCCCTACCGGCACCGGCGGCACATTGTTCGCGGTATAGCCTGCATTGACCACCAGCGTCGCCCCACCGGTAATGTTGATCGCTTTTGCCACCACAACGGTCCAGGCCGAGCTTTCGCCAACCTGGCTGTTGCCCGAAATGCTGAGCAGCCCATTGGGGATATAGACCACGCCCAGCAATTTATGCGCCGCCGTGGTCGAAATGGTGAAGGTCTTGGTGTTGGCAGGGGTTGCGGCAATCACAAAGCCCGCGAACTTGCCGGATTTGCGCCCTTCCAATTCGATGTCGGATTGTTCGGTGAACGAAAAGAACGACAGCGCGTCAAACACCAGCACCACGTCATTGCCGATCAGCCTCGCATTGTTGCCAAGGCTCAAGGTGCCGGCAAAGAAATAATGCTCCCCTGGTGCAAGAATGAGCGTGGCGTTGTTCAATACCGAGATCACCCCGCAATGCGTACCAGGGTTCAGCATCTTGGTGCCGGTTTGCAGTGACACACTGAGATCGGTGCACAGCGAAGGCACGGCGGTGTTGAGCGAGGCAAAGGGATCGGCAATCGGCGCCGCCCCGGTCATCGCTTCGGGCGCAATCGAGCCCGAGGCAGTGCCCACCGCCTGCACCATCTCCGCCGAAATCGATGAACTGTTTTTCGCCTGGATGGCATTGTTGGATTGCACCAGACAGGCCGGTGCGCTGATGCTGGCGGTATTCTGAAGCCCGATGACATTGGCGTTGCCGAGCAGCCCAAGCCCCAAAAGGCCGCCGGTATCGGCGCCCGATCCCAGCACGCAGAGCGGCGTCAACCCTTCGATCTCGGCAGTGGCAGAGGCACCCGCCGTCCAGCCGCCCTTGGGCAGCAGATCGTGAAAATAAGAGGGCCGGTGCCCCTTCACCGTCACCTGGATTGCCTTGCCGTTCTCGATCACTTTGGAGTCGATGGTCAGCGTCCAGCGGGTGGCGACATCGGCCAGTTCGTTTTCGGCTTCATGCTGGGCGCGCAAAGCGGTCGCGTTGGAGGCATCGAGCGCCAATTGCTTGGCTGCATTCACCGCCGAAAAATCGGCCACCGCCTGCATCTTCACCCGGTCATTGACCACCGCCGAAAGATCGACCGCACCCAGCGCCGCCAGCAGCACAGCCGGCAGGCCAAGCGCAAAGATCATTGCGATATTGCCGCGCCGGTCGGCGGCAAACCGTTTGCAAATCCGTAAACCGTGATGATCCACGCGAGGGTCACCGCACCCAGCCTCTTCTCAGGTTTTCGCCAGGAAAGCCCTTCCATTTCGTAAAAAGATAGCTTGAAACACCCGTCTAGCGTGCAAAACATCCGATATTCGCGGCCTTCTGGTTAATTTTGCCACAGCACATTTCACCCAACCATTTGTTCCGCCAAGACAATCAAGATGACCTCCGTTGCCGCCCCATTTTTCTGCGCCCATCGACTGGGGAGGTCGCCGCGCTCGCGTGTTCTCCCAGTGTGAGCAATGCGTGTTATCCCGTGGCAACAGAAGGCTGGTGGACGATGGCCGAAACATTCGACCCTGGTCGTGAAGGCGAAGACATGCGCCTTTCCGGGGCCGCAATGAGCGCCGCCGAGGTCCATCTTTGGTTCGCCCGCGAAGTGCTGCCGCTCGAATCCGTGCTGATGCAGTACTTGCGCAATTCCTTGCGCAACACCGCCGAAGCCGAAGACATCTGTCAGGATGTCTATGTCCGGGTCTATCAGGCCGCGCTGAAAAAGATTCCCGAACCTGCCCGGCCTTTTCTCTTCACCGTCGCGCGCAATCTGCTGCTCAACCGTGTGCGCCACGAAGCCATCGTCTCGATAGAGGCGGTGGCCGATCTTGAGGCCCTGAACATCGCCAAAGACGAACCGGGCGCCGACCGCTGGGTGATCGCGCGCGAAGAACTGCGCCTGTTGCAAGCCGCCCTCGACCGCCTGCCCCGCCGCTGCCGCCAGGCCGTGACCTTGCGCAAGATCGAAGGCCTGTCCCACCGCGAAATCGCCCAGCGCATGGGCATATCGGAAAAAACGGTCGACCGGCACCTCGCCGATGGCGTCACCGCGCTGGCCGATGCGCTGTTCGGTGAAGGCGTCAGGAGGCCGAGATGAGCAACACCCGCGCCGCCGAAATCCGCGCCGCCGCAAGCCTGTGGGTCGCGCGCAAAGACGGCACCAACTGGGATGCGGAAACGCAGAGCGCTTTCGACAGCTGGCTCGCCCAATCCGATGCCCATATGGTCGCCTATCTGCGCGCCGATGCGGCGTGGAAGCGCGCCGACAAGCTCATCGTGCTGCGCCCCACGCGGGCACGGCGCATCGCCGAAACCCTGAAAGACGCGCTGCCCGTAATCCGGCGCGTGGCTGTCGCGGGCGTCGTTCTGGCGGTGATCGGCTTTGCCACGGTGGATTATCTCAACACACCGCCAGGCAAACTCTACACAACCCCCGTCGGCGGGCGCGAAACCATCACCCTGGTCGATGGCTCGCAAATCGCCCTCAACACCGATACCGCCCTGCGCCTCGATCTCAGCGGCAAGGACCGCAAAGTCTGGCTGGACAAGGGCGAAGCCTATTTCCACGTCACCCACAACGCGCAACGCCCGTTCCGCGTCTATGCGGGCGAACGCACCGTCACCGATCTCGGCACCAAATTCAGCGTGCGCCGTGAACCGGCCCGTTTCGAGGTCGCGGTGATGGAAGGCAAGGTCGCCTTCGATGCAGGCAAAGCCGCCAACCGCAAACCCATCGACATGACACCCGGCGATGTCCTCGTCGCCACCGCCACAACGCTCTCGCTCACCCGCAAACCGCCCCGCGCATTGGCCGAATCTCTCGGCTGGCAACGCGGCCTGCTGATCTTCGACAACACAACGCTGGCCGACGCGGTAGCCCAGTTCAATCGCTACAACGGCGAAAAACTCACCGTCGCAAAATCCGCAGGCCACCTGCCGGTGGTGGGCACATTCCGCACCAACGATGCAGAGGCCTTCGCCCGCGTCATCGCACAAGTCTTCGGTCTGCATACGGCAAAAACCGGCAACACCATCGTCATCAAACAGTAAACGCGACTAAAGGGGGGGAATTTCTTGGACCACACATCATTCAAATCCGCGATCCTCGCGGGCGCCTGCATCGCAGGTCTGGCAACCGCCGCACATGCCGAACAGTTCAACATCGCCAGCGGCGATCTCAAGGCGGCGCTGAACACCTATGCGCGCCAGACAGGGGCGTCCGTCATCGTCTCGGGTGATGCCATCAAAGGCATCCAGACAAGAGGCGTGCAAGGCGAGCTGTCGCAGGATGCCGCCCTCGGCCGCATCCTCTCCGGCACCGGCTTCACCATGCGCCGCGATTCCTCGGGCGCCTTCGCCATCGTGCGCGGCACCTCCGCCGCTGCCCAAATCCCGCAAGCCTCCTTCCAGATCGCGCAAGCCGAACCTGCCGCGCCCCGCAGCGTGGAAACCGTGACGGTAACCTCCTCCAAACTCGGCGGCGGCGACGTCCAATCCATCCCCATCGCCATCACCGCCCTCAGTCAGGAACAACTCACTTCGCAACAGATCGCGGGCGGCCCCGACCTGATCAAGAATGTCCCCAACCTGACCTTCACCAAAACCAATTTCACCGGCTACAACATCCAGATCAGGGGCATCGGCACACAAGCCATCTCGGTCACAACCGATCCGGCCGTTGCCGTCGCCTTCAACGATATTCCGTTCATTCGCAATCATTTTTTTGAACAGGAATTCTTCGACGTCGCGCAAGTGGAAGTGCTGCGCGGCCCGCAAGGTACGCTCTACGGACGCAACGCCACGGCGGGGGTGGTGAACCTGACCTCAGCCAAACCGACAGACCAGTATGAAGCCATGGCGTCCGTCGATGTCGGCAACTACAACAACCGCCGCCTGGAAGGCATGCTGAACGTCCCCATCGCAGGCGACAAACTCGGCCT
>DATJDE010000467.1:0-3735 GCA_035497595.1 Rhizomicrobium sp.
GATCGTCTTCTACGCCTGGGTGGCGCTCATCTATTTCACCTTCCGCCGCCATTTCGTGCTCGGCTGGATTGGCTTTTGCACCTTCGCCGCCTTAGCCTATCTGTGGAATACGGATCGCGCCTGGCATCTTTTCGCCGCGCCCTATCTGTGTTTCTTCACGCTGGGCATGGCATTCTACGGTATCCACGCCAAACGCGGCTGGCACTTCACCGCACCGCTTATTGCGGCCGCGCTGATCTTCTATGGCGCGTTCTGGGCCACGAATTCACTGGCTGGCCACCTGACAATCGCAGCAGCGGTCCTGTTATTCGTCCTGTTCTTGCGCGGCAGGCTGGACTGGCTGGGCGGCAGGGCGCTCGGCTTTGTCGGGCTGATCTCTTACCCGCTCTATCTTCTCCACCAGCATATCGGCGTGTCGCTCATCGCCCACATGAACATGCTGCCATGGCTCAATGGCTGGCCTGCGATCACACTGACGGCATTGCTGTGCGTCGCGCTGGCCAGCGCCGTGCATTATGCAATCGAATTACCGGCACAAAATCTTCTGAAACGGTTTGGCGGGCGGACACGTCATACATGACCGCCGCCCACCCAAACTCATTCCGCGGATTTGGCCCGCTTGCGCATATGCGGCAGCAATTCCTTCTTGCGAATCCGGATCGAGAGCGGCGTCACTTCAACCAACTCGTCTTCTTCGAGATAGGCGATGGATTGCTCCAGCGTCAGCGTCGTCACCGGCGTCAGCCGCACGGCCTCGTCTTTCGACGTGGTGCGAATGTTGGTGAGCTGTTTAGCCTTGAGCGGATTGACGTCCAAATCGTTGTCCTTGGCATTCTGGCCAATGATCATGCCCTGATAGACTTTGGTCCCGGGCGTGACGAACAGCTTGCCGCGCTCTTCGATGTACCACAGCGCGTAGGCCACCGCTTCGCCGTCACCCGTCGAGATCAGCACGCCATTGCGGCGCCCTTCAAGCGGGCCCTTATGGGGCGCGTAAGAATGGAACATCCGGTTGATGACGCCGGTGCCGCGTGTATCGGTGAGAAATTCGCCGTGATAGCCGATCAACCCGCGCGATGGCGCCAAAAACACGATGCGGGTTTTGCCCGCGCCGGTCGGGCGCATGTCCTGCAGTTCGCCCTTCCGCAGCGAGACTTTTTCGATCACAATCCCGGTATAGGGGTCATCCACATCAATGGTGACTTCTTCAATGGGCTCGACCCGCTCGCCCTTTTCATTGGTCTGGAACAGAACACGCGGGCGCGAGATCGAAACTTCAAAGCCTTCGCGGCGCATCTGTTCAATCAGCACACCGAGCTGAAGTTCGCCGCGCCCCGCCACTTCAAACGCGCCTTCGCCGGTTTCCTGGAATTTGATCGCGACGTTACCTTCGGCTTCGCGCAGCAAGCGTTCACGGATGACGCGGCTCTGCACTTTATCACCTTCGCGCCCGGCAAGCGGGGAGTCATTGACCGCGATGGTGATGGCCAGGGTCGGCGGATCGATAGGGATGGCTTCGATCGGGGCGGCGACAGTCAGATCGCACAGCGTATCGGCAACCGTCGCGTTCTGAAGGCCCGCAATGGCGACAATGTCACCAGCATGGGCCACCGCTTCGGGCACACGGGCAAGGCCGCGAAAGGCCAGGAGCTTGGTGACGCGGGCGCGTTCCACTTCCTTGCCATTGCGATCGAGCGCCTTGATCACGCGGTTGACGTTGATCGAACCGGATTCGATGCGTCCTGTCAGAATACGCCCCAGATAGGGATCGGCTTCGAGCGTCGTCACCAGCATGGTGAAGGGATAATCTTCGCCCGCTTTTGCCACCGGCTTCGGCGCAGGCACATCGGCCACAATACGCTCGAACAGGGGCGTCAGGTCTTTGCGCTCATCTTCCAGCTCATTGACCGCCCAGCCGTTGCGGCCCGACGCATAAAGATGATGGAAGTCAAGCTGGTCGTCATTGGCTTCCAGCGCCAGGAACAGATCGAAAATGCTTTCCAGCGTTTCCTTTGGCTGGGCGTCCTGCCGGTCGATCTTGTTGATCACGACAATCGGCTTCAACCCGAGCTTCAATGCCTTGGAGAGCACGAATTTGGTCTGGGGCATCACCGATTCGGCGGCATCGACCAGCAACACCACACCATCGACCATCGACAGGATGCGCTCCACCTCACCGCCGAAATCGGCGTGGCCAGGCGTATCGACGATGTTGATCCGCATGTCGTTCCACAAAACGCTGGTGCATTTGGCCAGGATCGTAATCCCGCGTTCGCGCTCCAGATCGCCACTATCCATGGCGCGTTCGTCGATATGTTGATTGTCGCGCACTGCTCCAGCCTGCTTAAGCAGTTGGTCAACGAGCGTGGTCTTGCCATGATCGACGTGGGCGATGATGGCGATATTCCGAATGTCCATTGGGTGCCGCTTTGGAAAGGGCGCGCTTATAGACGTATGAGTGCCCTATTAGCAATTTCCCTGCTCCGCGGCGTGGTTGCACCCATTGCGAAAACGTCACAATCCAGTGGTATCCACGCGGAACCCTTTGTCAGAATGGGCTTTTTTAAGGATAGGGGTTCGGATGCCCTTTATGGGCTCGCACCGCGCAACAATCGCGTGTACGAGACAACGCGGGAGCATTCAATAATCTGGTCATTGCGGGCTGAAACCGGCTCGCGATGTCAGGATTGGCGTGGACAATAATGAAGCTCCCTGACGACGTTCGAGCTGTAAACCCTGTTTCTGAGCAATTTCCCGGGCAGCAACGGCGTTTCGGGTCCCGCGCAAGGCTGATTCTGGGCCTTTTCGGGGCGGTTCTGGTGGTCGGCCTGCTCTGGCGAATCTTTGACACCGGCCCCTCCACCACCCGCGCGACACCAAAGCCCCCCGTGATTGTCGCAGAGGCCGTGGGGCGCCAGGTTACCGCTTTCGATCACACAATCGGTACCGTGGTGGCCAATGCCACGGTGCAGATCACCGCCCGGGTTGAGGGCCAATTGATCTCTGCTGCCTTCAAGGAGGGGGATTTTGTCCGCGCTGGGGATTTATTGTTCAAGCTCGACCCACGCCCGTTCCAGGCAGCGCTGGATCAGGCTATCGCGACCCGCAACAAGGACCAGGCGCAGGCCAATGCGGCCCTGAACGATGCCCGGCGCTATGCGGCCCTGGTAGCGCAAGGCGCCGTCTCCCGCAGCCAAGCCGATCAGTTCACGGCCAACGCCAAGGCGCTTTCGGCAACCGTCGCTGCCGACAAAGCCAATGAGGATGCGGCGCGGCTGAACCTTGTCTTTACCGAGATACGCGCGCCGGTGGACGGCAAGACCGGGGCCATTGCCATTCAGCCGGGCAATATTGTGGCCGCCAATGCCACGACGCCGCTGGTCACCATTACCCAGATCAAGCCGATCAAGGTCTCCTTCTCGTTGCCGCAGAAGGATGTTCCGCAAATTCAGGCCCAGATGAAGGCGGGCACCCTTTCGGCCACGATCAAGCCACATTCCGGCGGCGGGCCGGAGCTTCATGCCCCGATTACTTTCATCGGCAATCAGGTGGACGACCGCACTGGGACCATCGAGATGCGGGCGACCTATCCCAACACGGATATGGCACTGGTGCCGGGCCAACTGGTCGACGTGAAGATTGCCCTCAAATCGCTCGGCGCGGCGATCGTCGTGCCGCATGACGCAGTCAATATCGGGCCGAACGGCACCTTCGTTTTTGTCGTGAGCACACAGA
>DATJDE010000468.1:0-2347 GCA_035497595.1 Rhizomicrobium sp.
GCGGGCCGCGGGCTCGAAATCCCCCAAGAGGAAATAGACCGCGACACCGACCAGCACGGCGCCATAGAACCGCGTGTGGTGAAAGAGGTGTGTACGAAGGAAAGCGTTTTTGGCGACCATGGACATTGGTCGCATGAGTCCGGGGCCGAATTAAAGCCGGAACCGGACCTGATCGATCCAGAACCGTTCCAGCCGCCGGAGCGCCGTGTTGGTTTCCTCAAGGTCGCCCGCCTCGACATTGCCCACCGCCTGAAGCGACAGCAAATGCCGGTTGAACAGTTCCACCAGCATGGCGCGCACCGCTTCGCCATTTTTGGTCAGCCGCACCAGCACCGAGCGGCGGTCCACCGCTGAGCGTTCGTGATGGATGTAGCCGCCATCGACCAGCTTTTTGAGATTGTAAGACACGTTCGAGCCCAGATAGTGGCCCCGCGTGCGCAGCTCGCCCGCCGTCAGCTCCTGATCGCCGACATTGAACAGCAGCAGGGCTTGAACCGAATTGATCTCGCGTTCATCACGCCGATCCAGCTCATCCTTGATGACATCAAGGAGTTGCCGGTGCAGCCGCTCGATCAGGCCCAGCGTTTCGAGATAATGTTTGCCAACCCCAGGCGTTTCGCCAAGCGGCGCCGCCGGTTGCGCTTTCACCAATGCTGTCATCACCATCCCCCTGCTGTTGCGCAAGGCCCACTCTTGTTTGGGTTGAGGATAGGGGCGAACAGTTAAGGCTCTGTAAAAAAATGTCAGGCCTCTCCGCGCAGCATCTTGATAATGCCGGAAAAATCAGTACTTGCTTGGCCTTGCGCCGCAAACAACGCGTACAGCTGGGCCGCTTCCGCGCCTAGCGGCGTTACCGCGCCAGCCCCTTGGGCTGCACCTTGTGCGAGTTTCAAATCTTTCAACATCAGCGCGGTTGCAAAGCCCCCGGCATAGTCACGATTGGATGGCGCAGTTGGCACTGGCCCCGGCACCGGGCAATAGCTCGTGAGCGACCAGCACTGTCCGGAGGCTGCCGACATGATGTCGAACAGTTTGTGCGGATCGAGCCCAAGCTTTTCCCCCAAAACAAAAGCCTCGCAGGTGCCGATCATCGAAATAGCAAGCAACATGTTGTTGCAGATCTTCGCCGCCTGCCCCGCACCCGCGCCGCCCGCATGGACAATGCGCTTGCCCATTTTTTCGAGCACAACTTGCGCCCGGCCAAACGCCGCTTCGCTGCCGCCACACATGAAGGCGAGCGTGCCGGCTTCCGCCCCGCCAACACCACCGGAAACGGGTGCGTCCAGAAAATCAAACCCCGCTTTTTCCGCCGCCACATGCACCGCGCGTGCGGACTCCATGTCTATGGTCGAACAATCGATCAAAAGCGCCCCTGCCTTGGCATGAGCAAGAACACCATCCACCAGATAAACCGCGCGCACATGGTGCCCTGCAGGCAGCATGGTGATGATGATATCCGCCCCATCCAGAGCCGCATTGGCGGATGGTGCTGCGCTGGCGCCCGCATCCACCACTGCGGCAAGCACCGTCGCGTTCAAATCGAACGCGCGCAGGCTATGTCCGGCTTTCAGCAGATTGCGTGCCATCGGCCCGCCCATATTGCCGACACCGATAAATGCGATCGTGCTCATAGTGATAACTCCTTGTCGCCGAGTGGGGCAAAATAGGCATGGACATCCGCGTCTTTCACACCGGAAAGGCTTGGCGGCACCCATTTCGGCGCGCCGTCCTTATCCAGAATCGTTGCGCGTACACCTTCATAAAAATCATGGCCCGCAATGATGCGATTGACCATGCGAAATTCCATCCGCATGCAATCGTCAAAGCTGAGTTTTCCGCCTTCGCGAATCTGGCGGAAAGCGATTTTCAGGCTGGTGGGCGATTTGGCCCGAATGATGCTGGCCGTATCACTCGCCCAATCGGTGTGTTCGCCATCCAGCGCCGCCAGAATTTGGTCCACGCTGTTGCCGGCAAACACCCGGTCGATGGCTGCACGATGGGCGCACAGATAATCACCCGGAATGGTTTCACCGAGTGCCTGCAAAACCACATCCGGCGACGCACCATTCGCCAACTGCGTGATCAGTTCGTCCCATTTCGCCGATGGCACAAAATGCGTGGCAACACCGGCATAGAGCGAATCCGCCGTCTTTAGCCGCGCGCCAGTCATGGCAAGAAACATCCCGATTTCACCTGGGCTGCGCGGCAGGAAATAGCTTCCACCGACATCGGGAAACAGCCCGATCCCGGTTTCCGGCATCGCAAAGCTGGTGGTTTCATTGGCGATCCGATGACTGCCATGCACCGAAACACCCACCCCACCGCCCATCACAATGCCATGGATCAG
>DATJDE010000469.1:0-12385 GCA_035497595.1 Rhizomicrobium sp.
GCGGAATATCTGGTGGCGAAGCTTGGCGGAAAACAGCGGCGCAGCCGGGCATAAGGAAGTTTCTCGCAAACACACATCGTCAGTTCCACGTCGCCCGCGCGCAGACGCTGGAATTATTCCCTGCAGAATGCGATGAACAACAATCCCGCCACTTTAACATCAGAGTAAAACCCAATGGACTTCACCCGCACAGAGCTGGAACTGGAACTGGAGGCGCGCACAAACGCCTTCATCCGCGACGTCATCATCCCCAGTGAAAACGACCCCCGCTACGATTCGCACGGCCCGACCGATGCTTTGCGCATCGATCTGCAAGCAAAAGCCCGCGCCGCTGGCCTTCTCGCGCCGCATCTGCCGAAGGAATATGGCGGCCACGGCCTTAACCATCGCCAACAGGCCACCGTGTTCCGCGCTGCTGGCTATTCGCTGCTCGGCCCCATCGCCATGAACATCATGGCGCCGGATGAGGGCAACATGCACCTGCTCGAAAAAATTGCGACAGCGGATCAGAAAGAACGCTATCTGCGCCCACTGGCATCCGGCGCAGTGCGTTCCGCCTTCTACATGACCGAACCGGATGGCGGCGCCGGCTCCGATCCGTCTTTGATGAAAACGACCGCGCGGCAGGATGGCAATCATTGGGTAATCGACGGCCGCAAATGGCTCATCACCGGCGCATCCGGTGCCGCCTTCGGCATTGTGATGGCAAAAACAGAGCAGGGCGCCACCCTGTTCCTGGTCGATAGCAACACCCCGGGTCTGGAAATCGAGCGCATCCCAAACACCATCGATCGCAGCATGCCGGGCGGCCACGCCGTCATGCGCCTGCAAGGCGTGCGGGTAAATGCCGATCAGGTGCTGGGCAGCGTGGGTGAAGGCTTTCGCTATGCGCAGGTCCGCCTCGCGCCCGCCCGTCTCACCCATTGCATGCGCTGGTGGGGTGCTGCCAAACGCGCCCATGACATCGCAACGAACTACGCGATCCATCGCACCGCCTTCGGTAAAAAGATTATCGAACATGAAGGCGTCGGCTTCATGCTGGCAGACAATCTCGCCGACCTTCAGCACGCTTTGCTGATGATCGATCACACCGCCTGGGTGCTCGACCAAGGCGCCAGCGCGTCCATGGAATCCAGCATGGCAAAGCTCACCTGTTCGGAAGCGCTCTACCGCGTGGCCGACCGCAGCGTACAAGTGCTCGGCGGCATGGGCGTGACAGACGACACCCCCGTCCAGCAGATCTTCCGGGACATCAGGGCCTTCCGCATCTATGACGGCCCGTCCGAAGTCCATCGCTGGTCCATCGCCCGCCGCATCCAGCGCGACGCCGAAAAGGCGGCTCAAACCTGAACAGCGCAAATGCCTGCGCGGTGGGCAGTCCCATGCCCGCCGCCAGGCGTTCGCCAAAATGTCCGCTATGTCATAGTCAAAACCCACACCGCGCATTGCGGTATCCGCTTCTGCCCGTTTAAAATGGTGCCAAAGGCCCATCTCCAATCATTGAGGCAGAGTGGAAATATTTTCGATCGTGCTGGTTATGCTGCTGGGCGTGGTGTTCAGCGGTGCCATCACGCGGCTCCTGCCCATCGCCATTCCCCTGCCACTGGTTCAAATCGCGTTTGGTATGGCCATCTCCGCCGTTGCGGGCCTCGGCGTCCGGCTGGAACCGGAGATCTTCTTCCTCCTCTTCATTCCGCCCCTGCTGTTTCTCGATGGTTGGCGCATCCCCAAGACAGATTTCTTCCGCGATCTGCGCGCCACGCTGCAACTGTCCATTGGCCTGGTGCTGTTCACGGTGGCGGGCATGGGCTTCTTCATCCACTGGATGATCCCCAACATCCCGCTCGCCGTTGCCTTCGCGCTCTCCGCCATCCTGTCGCCCACCGATCCTGTGGCGGTTTCAGCCATCGCCGCGCGTGCTCCCATCCCCAAACGTGTGATGCATCTGCTGGAAGGGGAAAGTCTGCTCAACGATGCGTCCGGCCTTGTCTGCATGCGCTTTGCGCTGGCCGCCGCGTTGACCGGCACGTTTTCCTTTACCGATGCGGTCGTCAGCTTCGTCTGGCTGGCCCTTGGTGGCGTTGCCATTGGCGCCGCCTTCACCTGGGCCATCACCACCGGCGCGATCTGGCTTTCCAAACGCTTCGGGGAAGATACCGGCACTCAGATCATCATCAGCCTTCTTGTCCCGTTCGGCGCCTATCAATTGGCCGAGCATCTGGGCTGTTCCGGCATCCTTGCCGCGGTGGCGGCGGGCATCACCATGTCTTACGCCGAACTATCCGGCGCCGCGCGGGGCGAAACGCGGATGCAGCGTGTGGCGGTCTGGAACACCGTGCAATCGGTGGCCAATGGCGCAATGTTCATTCTTCTGGGCGAACAACTGCCCGGCATTCTGAAAACGGTGTTCAAGGCGTCGAGGGAGGCAGGGCACGGGCAGGTCTGGCTGCTGGGCGTCTATGTGGTGGCCATCACCACCGCGCTGATCCTGCTGCGCTATCTCTGGGTGTGGACATCGCTGAAACTCACCGTCTATCGCGCCGTCCGGCGGGGGGAGACGCCGGGCTCACCCAGCCGCCGTCTTGTCGCGGCCATGTCCGTCGCCGGTGTGCGCGGGGCAATCACCCTTGCCGGTGTGCTCACCTTTCCGCTGACGATGCTGGATGACACGGCGTTCCCCGCGCGTGATCTTTCCATCTTTCTGGCCGCCGGGGTGATCGTGCTGTCTCTGCTGCTGGCCAGCTTCGCGCTGCCGCGCCTGCTGGTAAATCTTCCTTTGCCGCCAGAAGACAGCAGTGAGCGTGAAGAGGAGGCGATGCGCAACGCCGCCGCCAAAGCAGCGCTTCAAGCCGTCGAGACCGCGCGCCAGACCATCCTGCAACGCGGCCCTGCCGATCCGGATCTCTACACAAAGGCCTCCGACTCTGTGACGGATATTTATCGCACCCGGTTGGGCGCGCAAAAAAGCACCGCCGAAGAGGTCAAGAAATACCGCGACGCCACAAAGGCAGAGCGCAGTTTCCGCCTCACAGGTCTCAAAGCCGAACGTGAAGAAATTTTCCGCCACGCCCGCAACAGCCGAGCCAGCGATGAGGTGGTGCGCAAACTAATCCGCGAAATAGACCTGCTCGAAGCCCGGCTCGGTCACTAGCACCTGGCTGTAGAACAATATCGGTGTTTCTGCCTAAGCATCTTCACCCTCCCCTTGAGGGAGGGTCGACAATTTGCGAAGCAAATTTCGGGGAGGGGCAGGTGGTGATCTCTTAACACCCTTCTCCAAATTCGCTTCGCAAAAACCCTTGAGCGCAATTGGTGCCATCGGCAAACAGAACGCTACACTTTTTGAATCACCCCAAAGCGTCCCGCTCTTTAATCAAAGCGGCAACTTTTGCTTCGAGGTCGCCAATACGCTCGGCCGCAAAATTCTCGTCCGCTGCGCCTGATTGGGCTGCCGCTTGTTCCGTCAATTCCCGAAGGTTCTCGCGGATCGCCGCGATCTCATCGTCCAGTTCGGCGCGTCGTGTTTTGTCGGCCATCATCGTACTCCATCCCAAAATGCTGGAACCCGGCATCGCTTAGCGCAGTACAACCTCCAACCCGATCAGCGTCGCATCCGAACTGCTGCTGCCCGCAAGCGTGCCGCGCGCTTCATTACCAATCATATCGGCGGATTGCACAAGTGTGCTGCGCGGCGTGAAAATGTGGCTGACCGCAAAATTCGTGTCCAGATGCGCCGTCCAACGGTAGCCAACACCTGCCGAAATCCAGTAGCGGTCCGCATCGGGAATACGCGGTTCCAGCGTCTCTGGCGGCGCGCCCGCCATGTCATAGGCGGTGCCCACGCGCAAAGTCCAAACGTCGTCGGGGCGAAACTCAAACCCGATAGAGCCAAACCAGGTGTCTTTCCAGTTCAGCACAGTCAGCGAAGACGGATTGACCACATTATCCGGCAACACCAGCAATTGCCGCAGCGAACTCCAATTGGTGTATTCAAGTCCGCCCAGCGCAGTCCAGCCATCGGCAAAACGCCAGCGCGCACCGGCCGTCACCGAAGCAGGCGTCGGCAAATCCGCCCGCCCGCCAGAGTCGGCAAACGCGCCGGTCAGCGCGTTGATGGTCGCGGCGATCCCTGCGGAGTCATATTGGAAGTGCTCTTTGCCTTTCAGCACAAGCTGCACCTCCGAGCGATAGGAAAGGCCCAGGTCCAAAACAGGGGAGGGCGACCACATCGCCCCCACAACATAGCCCGCGCCCCAGCTATGCCCGCCCAGATCCGCCATGCCATCCATCGCGCCCGGCACCGCACCGGGAAATCCGTTCAACGCGCCAAGGGTGCCGAAATCAATCGCCTGCGTGAGACGGCTGCGGGCGTATTGCACCTGTGCGCCCGCCGCCACGCTCAACTGCGGCGTGATCTGATACCCAATCACCGGCGTTGCGTTGAACACGGTGAGACTGGTGCTCGCCGCATAATAACGCCCCACCCAGCCATCGGGATAATGCGTGACCTCGCCCCACGGCACGGTGAAAGAAACACCAAGCGCCAGCCGATCGTTGAGCCGGTAGCGCAGCGCCGCCGCAGGCACCAACGCATCGCCGATAAAATCCTGCGGCCGCGTCAGCCCACCTGCAGGCGTGCCCGCGGCTGTCGTCGCCGCAAACGCACCACTTGATCCGAGAATGAGGCCCGTCAGGTTTAGCGAAAGGTCATAATCACCCACGCCGGATACGGCAGCAGGGTTATAGAATAGATAGCCCGCATTTGCGTTGCTGGCCGCCGCCCCGGCATAGGCTGTGCCCATCGCCGCCGCGCTCGCCTCGCGCAACGCATAACCTGACGCTAAAACCTGCCCCGATCCGAGGCACAAAACACCAAGCGCTACGCCGCACTGAAAAACCGAACGCCCAAAAAATGGTCTGCGTAAAAATATCTGCATGGCTGTGCTTTCAATGGCCGGTGGCCACATAGACGCCATCACGTTCAAGCAGCGTCTGTGCCCACTGCATTGAAAAAACGCAGCAGGCCCGGCAAAGGTTCCGCCCGCGCCAGCGGCGTATAGATGCAGGGGCTGCGCGTAAAAGCGCAGGATGGATCGCCAATCCATCAGCCAGCACCCGGATCGGTTAGCTGTTCCTTTACCGCAGATTTACCCGCAGATGGCACAGTCCGGCTGAACCCCTCGCATGTGATACCGCTTCATGACTGCCAGCACGGCACTATTCCTGATCGACGCCCTGTTGGTTGCCATCGCCTGGCCGCCCATCGTTGCAATTGTGGGCGCCCAAACCCCGCATCTGTGGTGGCAATGCGCGCTCTTCGCCACACTGGATTTGTTGTTTCTCTACGCGCTCGGTCTCTACCGCCGCGAAAGCCTGACCGAAACAGGCAAGGCGTTGAGCCGCATACCGCTGGTTGTAGGCATCTCTGTCGTCGGCAGCAGCTTTCTCACAGCCGCGCTCGGTTGGGGCCTTTCGCCCGCGTTGTTCTTTGCCGCCGCGCTCACTTTTGCGGCCTGCGCCATGCTCACCCGGCTCGCCTTTCGCCAGTTGCGCCGCCGCGCGATCTTCCGCCCGCATCTTCTGGTGATCGGGGCCGGCAAGCGCGCCTGGGATCTGATGTGGATTCTGCGCCAGCAGGGCCGCTATCTCGCCTATGACGTGACCTTCGTGCACAACGACATCTACGGCGCTGCCGATCCGCGCCTCGCCGCCGATCCGGCTAACCGCATCCTCAAATCGTCCGGCGGAGATCTGCTCGACATCGCCAAACGCACCCGCACCGACCAGATCGTGGTCGCGCCCGATGAACGCCGTGGCATGGGCCTGGAAGAGTTGATCAACTGCCGCACCAAAGGCTACCCCGTCGCGCAATATATGAGCTTCCTCGAACAGGAAGTGCGCCGGATCGACATCAAGCGCCTCGATCTGGCCTGGGTGCTTTATTCCGATGGTTTTTATGTCGGCCCGCTGCACCGCCTCTTCAAGCGCATGCTGGATATCGCGGTCAGCCTGTTGATCCTCGCCGTCTTCCTGCCCGCGCTGCTGCTGGCGATGTTCGCCGTCTGGGCGGGGGATCGGCACAGCCCCTTCTACCGGCAGGAGCGTGTCACGCGCGGCGGCCGCGCCTTCATGATCCTCAAACTGCGCAGCATGCGCATCGATGCGGAGAAGAACGGCGCCGTCTGGGCCGCACAAAACGACAATCGCATCACTCCGGTGGGTGAATTCCTGCGCCGCAGCCGGATCGATGAACTACCCCAGCTCATCAACGTGCTGAAAGGCGACATGTCGCTGGTCGGCCCGCGCCCCGAACGCCCACAATTTGTCGCCGAACTGGCAAAAGAACTCCCGCTCTATAGCGAACGGCACGCCGTCAAAGCGGGCCTCACCGGCTGGGCGCAAGTGAACTATCCCTATGGCGCCTCGCTCGACGATGCGCGCTCCAAACTCAGCTACGATCTCTATTACGTGAAGAATGTCAGCATCTTCTTCGACATTTTGATCATCATGCAAACCCTGCGCGTGGTGATCTGGCCCGGCACAGACGTGCGCTGAGCCTTAAAGCCCCTTGAGCCAGGGGATCAGCCGCGCATTCACCGCTTCGGGGCGCTCCTGCTGTGTCCAGTGTCCACAGCCTTCCAGAAGATCGGCCCCGCGCAAATCGGTCATCTCACGGCGCATGGTGGCAATAGGATCGCCGCGCCCGGCCAGATTGAACGCCGGATCGCGCGTGCCGCCAATGAACAACGCCGGCTGCTCGATCCGCGCCCCCGCAAAGCCCTTCAAATATTCAAAGTCGCGATCATGGTTGCGATAGCGGTTGAGCGGCCCGCGAAAGCCGGAGGCTTCAAACTGCGTCACATAATAATCCAGATCCCCAACCGTCAGCCACGCCGGAAACGGATCGGGATCGACAAGCCCGGTCAGTAAAGCATCGCCCACCACCTTGTTGGTTGGCCAAACCCCATCAGCGGCATCGCCCGATGTCGCATAGAAGAAGCGCCGCAAGAACCCGCGTACATCACGCTCCAGCTCGGCCTCCGCCACGCCCTCGGCCTGGAAATACTGCTGATAGAAAAAGCGGTTCTTGGCCGTGAACACCGCCTCATACACCTCGCGGAACGAGCGTGTCGGCACCCCCATATAGGGCACCGAAAGCCCCGCCACCGCGCGCACACGGTCTGGCCGGGTCAGCGCGCTGTTCCACACCATGGGCGCGCCCCAGTCATGGCCCACCAGCACGGCCTGATCGTGCGGGCTCAACGCTTCGATCACCCCGCAAATATCACCGATCATATGGGCCATGTCGTATTCGGCCACGTTTTGCGGCTTGCCCGATCCGCCATAGCCGCGCACATCCAAAGCGCAGGCCGTAAACCCCGCCGCCGCGATCGGACCAATCTGGTGCCGCCACGAAAACCACGATTCCGGGAAGCCATGGACCATAACCACCAGCGGCCCATCCCCCTCCAGAGCCACCCGCAATTCAATGTTTGCCAATGCGACTGTGTGAAATCTCGGCATAATTCTCTCCCTCGATGCGGCTCCATTAGGGGCCTCGGCGGGGCCATGTGCAAATTGCCCGCCAATTATTTTATTGCGGGGCGCAAATAACCGTACCCGATCGGCGCCTGCGGCACTCATACTTATCAGAGCTGGGGGAGGGACTTGAAAGACACCAAACGCGATTTCTGGGCACAAACCTTTGCGGAGTACCGCATTGCGCTCAACCGCTACTTTCGCAGGCGCGGATCCCAGGCCCACGACGCCGAGGATCTGGCCCAGGAGGTCTATTTGCGCCTTTTGCGCAGCGATCAAAACGGCACGCGGCAGATCGAGAGCCCGGAAGCCTATCTGTTCACCGTCGCCGCCAATCTGCTGCGCGAAAAGGGCGCTGCCGCCCGCCGCATGGGCCTCAGCCTCGATATCGCCGATATCGACGAAACACTCCTGCCCACCAGCATGACCCCCGAAGACGAACTCGAAATCACCTTGCGCGAGCGCAAACTCGCCGAAGCGGTGGCCTCGCTCCCGGCCAAATATCAGCGCATTGTGGTGCTGCATTATCTCGAAAACAAAACCTATCAGGAAATGGCGGGCGATTTCGGCGTCACCCCGCATGCGATCAAAAAATATGTCAGCCAGGCCTTGCGCCTCTGCCGCCGCAAATTGCGGCAGTTGGAGCAGCCATGAACGTCAGCGCCTCCGAAGAACAACTGCGCGATCTGATCGCCGAACAGGCGGCGGAATTTTACGTCGCCCACAGGAGCGGCGATCTCAGCCGCGAACAGGAACAGGAATTTCTGCGCTGGCTGCGCACCTCGCCGCTGCATGTCGCCGAATATCTCAGCATCGCGAGCATCGCGCGCGATCTACCAACCCTTTCCGAACATCTGAAAGAGTGCCCCCTCCCGCCAAGCGACGAAGATGAAAATGTGGTCGCCATCAACCCCGGCGTCGTCGCGCCCGAGCCCCCAAGCTGGCACGGCACCGATCGCCCAACGCCCGCGCCCCGCCGCCGCCGCTTTCTGTTTGCGGCGGCAAGCCTCGCGCTCGTCCTCACCGCGCTCACCGCCACCTATCTGCTGACCAGCGGCGAACAGTCCTTGCGCTACACCACCGCGCGCGGCGAGCAACGCACCTGGCAATTGGCCGATGACACCATCGTCCATCTGAATTCGGATTCTGAGTTGAAGGTCGAGTATTCCAGTCGCCGCCGCAATGTCAGCATCGAACGCGGCCAGGTCTATTTCGAAGTCGCGCACGATGCGAGCCGCCCCTTCCAGGTCCGTGCCGGCACCTATGTCCTGCGCGATATCGGTACGTCCTTCGATGTGTTCCGTAAGGAAAACGGCACCGTCGTCTCGGTGGTCGAAGGCAAGGTCGCCATCTGGAAGGACGAACGCAACGCTTTCCTCCCCGGCCTCAAAAATCAAAAGCACATCGAAGATCTGAGCGCAGGCGATCAAGCCACCATCACGCCGACGAAAGTGGTGGAACGCACCGACCTCAAACTGATCCAGAAAAAATCCACCGCCTGGCTACGGCAGGAAATCGTGCTCGACAACGAAACCCTCAATACCGCCGCCGCCGAATTCAATCGCTACAACCGCACGCAAATCGTGCTCAGCGATGCCGCCATCGCCCAAACCAGAATCAGCGGTGTCTTCCACATCTACGGCGTCAAATCCTTTGCCCGCTTCCTCGGCGCATTGCCGGGCGTTCAAACCCGCACCGAAGATAGTGTCCTTTATGTCGAAGCGGCGGCTGAAGCTCTGCCAAAAGTGGAAAGCCCGAAATAACCGTACCCGGTTTGCCGCCGGAACACTCTTACCTAACGAACGACATTGCCGAAAACCGGGGGGATTCACATCATGCGCCTTTCAAAACTTCTTCTGCTGTCCACTGCCTTCGTTTCGGCAAGCCTTGCGATGGCTGGCGTCAATCCCGCGATGGCCGCCGATAGCCACTCCTCGCTTGTGTCCCCCATCGCGCCCATGCCGCTCAACCGCGCGCTGGAAGTGTTCGCCAAACAAACCGGCCTGCAAGTCGTCTATGTCTCCACTACGGCGAGCGGTATCACCACTCTGGGCGCCCCGGCAGGCCTCACACGCGAACAAACCCTGCGTGCCCTGCTCACGGGCACGGGCCTCAAATCCCAGTTCATAGATTCCAACACCGTCACCATCTCCCGCCCCTCGGCTGCCGCCACCGAGCCCTTGCAGCAATTCGCGCAAACCTCTCCTGCGCCGCGCGCGGTAGAAACTGTCACGGTGACCTCCTCCAAACTTGGCGGCGCGGATGTGCAGTCTATCCCCATCGCCATCACCGCCTTGAGCCAGGAGCAGCTTACCTCCACACAGACCGCTGGCGGCCCGGACCTGATCAAACAGGTCCCCAACATGACCTTTACCAAAACCAATTTCAGCGGTTACAGCATCCAGCTGCGCGGCATCGGCACCCAGGCGATCTCCGTCACCACCGACCCGGCCGTGGCTGTCGCCTTCAACGATATGCCGTTCATCCGCAATCATTTCTTCGAGCAGGAATTTTTTGACGTCGCGCAGGTGCAGGTCCTGCGTGGGCCCCAAGGCACGCTCTATGGCCGTAACGCCACCGCAGGCGTCGTCAATCTGACAAGCGCCAAGCCGAGCGACCAGTTCGAGGCAATGGCGAGCGGCGAATTCGGCAATTACAAACAGAAGCGCCTCGAAGCCATGCTCAACCTGCCCATCGTGGATGATCGGCTCGCCATGCGCTTTGCCGGCGAATGGACCAAGCGCGATGGCTATTCCTTCAACGCGCTCACTGATCGCCCGATTGACGGCCGCAATTTGTGGTCGGGCCGTGCAAGCGTCAGATTCAAGCCGACGGAAAAGCTCACTGCCGATTTTGTCTGGGAACACTTTCAGGAAGATGATGACCGTATCCGTTCCAGCAAACAGCTCTGCCACCGTGACCTCGGGCCAGAAACCATCGGCGGCTTCTCGACGGCGCAAGGCTCCGATGGTCAGCTGCGGGAAGAATTCCTGAGCCAGGGCTGCAAACCGGCCTCGCTCTACAGCCCTGAATCCTTTCAGGTGCCGAACTCGCTCACGCTGCCCTATTATGGCGGCCTGATCGGCGCAGGCTTCGGTCAGTCCCTCGCCAGTCCGATGACGTCCATTCCGCAAAAAGCACAAGATGCTTATGCGGGCGTCACCCAGTCAATGGACTTGCGGAGCATCGAATCCTCTCTCGATCCTTCCTATCGCGCAAAGAACAACGTCTTTCAGTTGAACGTGGATTATGCCGTCACGCCGTCTTTGAACGTCATATCTTCCACCGGCTATAGCAACGACTTCCTGTGGGCGACACAGGATTACAACCGCTTCAACACAAGGCCTGGCATTTTTGCGTATATTCCGGGGACAGGCTCAGGTCAGTGGGGCACGCTCATCTCTTCCCCCGATGGCAACTATGCCTGCGCGGACGGCACACTCAGCATTGGCGGCAATAATTGCACCAATCCTGCTCAGGCAGTCGCTACCGGCTACTTCTGCGACCCCCAACTGGGTTGCAGCAATCGCATGGTCGCTCAGGACCTTGTCGAAGCGAAAGCCTGGCAGCTCAATCAGGAGTTCCGGCTGGCGTCGAATTTCAGCGGCCCGCTGAATTTCAGCGTCGGCGGTAACTTCATGCATTACGAGACGATTGAAAATTACTTCGTCTTCTTCAATACGATCACAATGTATAACGTCAAACAGGTCAAAACCTGGGACCCGTCCGACCCCAGTAAGATGCAGTGTGAACGGGGCACATGGAATAAAACCCCGGTCAATCCGAACGACCCCGGAGCGGCGGGATATGCCTGCGGCTGGACCGATACTGGCTCCATCGACAATCTCGACTATCAGGGCCACAACTATTTCCTCAGCCAGAATCCATACGTGCTCAATTCCTATGCCGGTTTCGGTGAGGTCTACTACAACGTCCTCGACGATCTGAAACTGACCGGGGGCGTGCGCTGGACCGACGACCAGAAACATTTCGTCGGCATCCCCAGCGCCTTGCTCGCTCAAGGGTACGGTTATGTCGCCACCAACACTGTGGATCAGGAGTGGAGGGCGTGGACGGGCCGCTTTGCCGCCAATTGGTCGCCCAAAGTCAGCTTCACCGACCAGACCCTGATCTATGGCACCTTCGCCCATGGCTACAAGGCTGGCGGCGCCAACCCGCCGGGCGCGCTGTTCACAATCTTCCAAAGCGGCGATGTGCCCAGTGTGGCGCATCCCCTGACCTTCGAGCCGGAATTCATCAACGCCTATGAATTTGGCACCAAGAACACGATGCTGGACGGCGCGCTGACGCTGAACGGCAACCTCTTCTACTACGACTACAAGGGCTACCAGATTTCGGAGATCGTCGACCGCACCTCGATCAACCTGAACTTCGACGCGACCGTCAAAGGCGCCGAACTCGAAGCAAAATGGGAACCGGTGCCGGGCCTGAGATTCAGCTTCTCCGGCGGCTACGAACAAACCCGTCTCAATGATGGTTCAAAAGCCATCGACCTGATGGATCGCACGGCAGGCAATCCCGATTGGATTCTCGTAAAGCCATTCGTGAGCCAGGCGTCGAACTGTGTCTTGCCTGCCTATGTCGTCGCCTACCTGCTCAATCCGATTGTCCAGAGCAGCTACGCAATACCCCAAGCCTGCGGCTACGCCTACGCCAATCACAACGATCCCGTCACCAATCGGCCCTACACAGCCAATCCGACCGGCAATACGATACAGGGCCGCCCGATGCCAGCCGGCACCTATCCCGGCTTCGACCCGCTGGCGGGAACGGCAGGGCACCCCTATACCGGCCAGAACAGTTGGAACGGCGTCGACTACGGTCC
>DATJDE010000470.1:0-4223 GCA_035497595.1 Rhizomicrobium sp.
GCAGTGGCCGTCGCCTTCAACGACACGCCCTTCATCCGCAACCATTTCTTCGAACAGGAATTCTACGACGTCGCCTCGGTGGAAGTGTTGCGCGGCCCCCAAGGCACACTTTATGGCCCCAACGCGACCGCCGGTGTGGTGAACGTGATCTCCGCCAAGCCAAGCGGTCACTATGAAGCGATGGCCTCGGTCGATGTCGGCAATTACAACGGCCGCCGCCTCGAAGCCATGCTCAACGTGCCGGTGCTGGATGACAAACTCGGCATCCGCCTGGCCGGCGCGTGGACCAAGCGCGATGGCTATGACTACAACACCATCACCGAACACAACGTCAACGGCCGCAACCTCTGGTCCAGCCGCGCAACCGTCAGCGCAGCGCCAGTGAACTGGCTCCGCGCGACAGCGGTGTGGGAACATTTCGACGAAAAGGATGATCGCTCGCGCACCGGCAAACAGCTTTGCCATCACGATGACGGGCCGGAATCGATTGGCGCGCAGCAAAATCTGCAAGCGTTTGCCCGTGCGCAAATGAGCCAGGGCTGCTTGCCCGGTTCCATGTATGTGCCGGAAGCCTTCGGCACCCCCAACGGCAACAGCCTGCCGCTGGTTCTGGCCGGGCTGGATCAAAATTTCGGACGCCTCGGCTACAAGCATCATGCCCCAGGAACCCCCGGATCGCGCACGGACGACACGGTTTCCCTGGTCGGCGGGGGTGATCCTTATCGCAATCCGATCGATCCCTATGGCGGCATGATGCAGTCGCCGGATTTGCGCGTGATTTCCTCGGCGATGGATCCGAAATTCCAGGCCAAGAACGATGTGTTGGAGCTCAATGTCGATGTGGATGTCACGCCCGGCCTGACCTTCACGTCCCAGACCGGCTACAACAAGGACTATTACTACTCGACACAGGACTATAACCGTTTCAACACAATACCCATCTTCAACAACTCCGATGGGCTGGAAGGATTCCTCAGCACACCGGGCAACACCACCAACTATGAGCCGATCACCCCGGGCGGCATCTATTGCGATCCGCAATTGGGATGCTCCAAATCCATTGTGGGCGTGGATATTTCCAAAGCCAAAAGCTGGCAGTTCAATCAGGAAATCCGTCTGGCCTCCAAATTCGAAGGCCCGCTCAATTTCAGCATCGGTGCCAATTACACGCGCTACAAAACCGAAGAGGATTACTACGTCCTGTTCAATCTGATGACTGCGCTGGCCCAGGTCGCAAGTCCCATCGGCAATAGCAGTGCCGATTTCACCAAATGCGGCGTGCCACGCGCGTCAAGCGGCAGAACCTATTATGATTTTGACGCGCCGGAAGCCGCAGGCTGTATCTATATCGACCCTAATCCTCTCGAAAGCATCAATGGTGAAGGGCACAACTACTTCCGCAGCCGCAACCCGTATGAGCTGACGTCCTGGGCTGGTTTCGGCGAGGTCTATTATCAGGCCACCCCCGATCTGAAGCTCATCGGGGGTTTGCGTTATACCTCGGACAGCAAAACCTTCACCCCGGTTCCGACCCAATTACTTCTGTCATCGTGGGTGTCGACGGGCGGAACGGTCGATCGTGGTTACCCCGAACTGCCGGATATCAAGCAGCATTGGGGCGAAGTCACCGGCCGGCTGAATGTGCAATGGACGCCAAAGGTCGATTTCACCGATGATACCATGGTCTTCGCCTCCTTCGCCCATGGCTATAAGGGTGGTGGCGCCAACCCACCGGGCATCGGCTTTTCCACGGCCGATCTGGGTTTCCTCGGTCGTTATGTGCAAACCTTGCCCTATCCGCTGACCTTCAAGCCTGAATTCATCAACGCCTATGAAGTCGGCACAAAGAACACGCTGGGCGACGGCGCCATCACGCTGAACGGTGGCTTCTTCTATTACGACTATAAGGGCTATCAGATTTCACAGATCGTCGCCCGCACCGCGATCAATCAGAATTTCGACGCCAAAGTCTGGGGTGGTGAATTCGAAGGGGCATGGGAACCGTTCCCCGGCTTCCGCCTCAATGCCGCGGCAGGCTTTCAGGGCAGCCGCGTCAATGATAATCAATATTCCATCGACATGATGGACCGCCTCAACGGTCACGAAGACGAATACACCATCATGAAGCCCTTCATTCTTCTGCCGTCCAATTGTGTGGTCAAAAAAACGGTGGTGGAACAATACATCGCCGCCAATCGGGCTGCGGGCCGTGTTGATGGCTTGAGCCTGCCTTCGTTATGCCCAGGGGCGGCGCTGGCCAATGCCGGGCGTCTGCCCGGTATCACACCCGACATCACAAGATTCACCGGCGGGCCGGGCTTTCCGTTCAATGAAGATGTCTTCCCCAATCAGGGCCAGGGTTTCTACAAAGACGTCGGCGGTAACAAACTGCCCAACACGCCAGACTTCACGCTCTCGGCTGGCGCGCAGTACTCCGTGCCCATCAGTGCCGATTGGGCGGGCACCCTGCGCGGCGACTTCTACTGGCAGGGCAACTCTTATTCGCGCATCTATAATATGAAGCCTTATGACCAACTGCACGGCTACACCAACATCAACCTCGCCGTGATCGTCACCAATCAGGACGGCTGGCAGGCCATGGCCTATGTGAAGAATGTGATGGACACCACCGCAATCACCGGCACCTTCCTCAACTCCGATGACACGGCCCTCACCACCAACATCTTCACCACCGATCCGCGCCTGTTCGGCCTGCGCATCACCAAAAACTGGTAGGTATTCCAAACGGATAGGTCAATTTTCCTCAGAAAAACCGGCAGAACCAAAATTCTGCCGGTTTTTCGCTTGACCAGCGCAACGCTCCTAGGTATATAGTCAGACATCACCGGAATTGCGCCAATGCAAACCCGCCCGCCGAAAAGCCGGGCGGCTTTTGCGTTTTGCCATTTCTTTGCACGCAACGCACAGGCCGAAACACGCGCATCCGCGCAACGCCTTTGCGCGTTTAAGACAGGAGGATGACTGAATATTGCAATTTTCCCGAACGCTTGAAGCGCACATAAGCCAAGCGCAGATTTCGAGGCGGGACATGCCGGAGTTGAACGATGGATGGGCCGCTGAAAAACCGCAAAGCCCTCGCCTTGCGCGTGCCAGAACCAGACACGCGCCCCGGTGACAGGCCCGATTTCAGCGCCATGCAAATTCCGCCCGCCGGAAGTGTGCCGCGCCCCGATCCCAATGTGCCCGATCATGAAATGCGCGACCTGGCCTACGCCTTGATCCGCGTGCTGGACGATGAAGGCCGCGCCGTCGGCCCGTGGAATCCGCGCCTCGATGCTGAGACATTGCGCCGGGGTTTGCGCAAAATGATGCTCACCCGCGCCTATGACGACCGCATGTATCGCGCCCAGCGCCAGGGCAAGACCTCGTTCTATATGAAATGCACCGGCGAGGAAGCCATCGCCATTGCCCAAGCCTTTGCGCTGGATCGCGATGACATGTGTTTCCCGTCTTACCGCCAGCAAGGCCTGCTGATCGCGCGCGACTACCCGCTCGAAAAGATGATGTGCCAGGTTTATTCCAATGCATGCGATCCGCTCAAAGGCCGCCAACTGCCGATCATGTATTCGAGCAAGGCGGATAGTTTCTTTTCCATCTCCGGCAACCTCGGCACGCAATTTCCGCAAGCCGTTGGCTGGGCCATGGCATCTGCCATAAAAGGCGATGATCGCATCGCCGCCTCCTGGATCGGCGATGGCACAACAGCGGAAGGCGATTTTCATCAGGCGCTCACCTTTGCGTCAGTCTATCGCGCGCCGGTGATCCTCAATGTGGTCAACAATCAATGGGCGATTTCAAGTTTTCAGGGCATCGCAGGTGGTGAAGAAACAACCTTCGCATCGCGTGCCATCGGCTTCGGCCTGCCGGGCCTGCGCGTCGATGGCAATGACTTCCTCGCCGTCTACGCCGCCACCCAATGGGCCGCCGCCCGCGCCCGCAACAATTTTGGCGCAACGCTGATCGAACACTATACCTATCGCGTCGAAGGCCATTCCACGAGCGACGATCCGGCCCGCTACCGCCCCTCCGATGAAGCAAGTGCATGGCCCCTGGGCGATCCCATCACCCGGCTGAAAACCCACCTGATCAAGCTGGGCGAATGGGATGAAGCGCGCCACACAGCGCAGGCTGCCGAGGTGGTGGAGGACGTACGCGCCGCCAATGCACGGGCCGAAAGCCACGGCACACTCGGCAGCGGCAAC
>DATJDE010000471.1:0-11538 GCA_035497595.1 Rhizomicrobium sp.
GTGCCCGGTCTCCTGGGCGTGATCCTCACCATGACCATGGTGCTGATGACCGCGATGGCGGTGACGCGCGAACGTGAGCGCGGCACGCTGGAAAATCTTCTGGCCATGCCTGCGCGTCCGCTGGAAATCATGCTGGGCAAGATCGCGCCCTATATCGGTGTCGGCGTGGTGCAGAGCGCGCTCATTCTTCTGGCAGCCCGCTATATCTTCGGGGTGCCGATGCTGGGCTCTCTCACCTTGCTGAGCGGCGCGCTGGTGCTGTTCATTGCGGCCAATCTCGCGGTGGGCTTTACCTTTTCCACCGTCGCCAAAAGCCAGCTTCAGGCGATGCAGATGATGGTGTTCTTTCTGCTGCCCTCGATTTTGCTGTCGGGCTTTGCGTTCCCCTTCCAGGGCATGCCGGGCTGGGCGCAAGGTTTGGGCGAGGTACTGCCGATCACCCATTTTCTCCGCATCGTGCGCGGAGTGTTGCTAAAGGGCAACGGTTTGACGGATATCTGGTCGGAGCTTTGGCCGCTCGCGCTCTTCATGCTGGCGGCGGGAGGACTTGCGATGGCGCGGTTCCGCCGCACGTTGGATTGAAGTCAAGTCTTTTAAGCACTTGCGAAAGCAAGCGCCCCGCCGCACATTCCGGGCAATCTGTATGGGCTTGGCGCGTTGTGCGCTGCGGGCTCACTCCTTGCTCCGCCGGGCCTTCGGCGGATTTGCGTTGGACAACGAATTGGGGGTTCCCGCGGTCCGTCATGGAAGGTCTTTCCCTGATCCTGCAATGCGCTCTGGCCTGTGTGCTGGTACTTCTGGCGCTTCTCTCTGTGCAGCTTGCTGCGCTGGGGTTGATGCGCGTGTATCTGCCTGCCCGCCGCGTGCGCCAGCCCCATCTCCCCGACGAAGCACTGCCCCGTGTGCTGGTCCAGCTCCCCGTTTGTGATGAGGGCGATCTGGTCGTGCGCGTTGCCGCCGCGGCCGCCCGCCTCGACTGGCCGCTCGACCGGCTGGAAATTCAGGTGCTGGACGACGGCAAGTTCGAGAACCACGAGGCCCTTGTTGCCGCTGTGCGCAATGTCATCCCGGCTGGGGTGAATGTGTCGATCCTGCGCCGCGGGGAACGCACCGGCTTCAAGGCGGGCAATCTGGCCTTTGGCCTTGTCCATTCCGATGCCCCCTTTGTCGCCATTTTCGATGCCGATTTCGTGCCGCCGCCCGATTTCCTGCGCCGCATGGTGCCAGCACTGGTCGCCGATTCCGGCCTTGCCTTCGTGCAGGCGCGCTGGGCCCATGCCAATCGCGGCCGCAACTGGCTGACTTGCGCGCAAGGCCTGCTGCTCGATGGGCATTTCGCGGTCGAACAGGAAGCGCGTTTCCGCGCCGGTCTGCCGATGTCGTTCAACGGCACCGCCGGGATCTGGCGGCGCGATGCCATCGATAGCGGTGGTGGCTGGACCGGCGATACGTTGACCGAAGATCTTGATCTGTCGATCCGCTGCGCCCTCAAGGGCTGGCGCATGGCCTTTATGGCCGACATTGAAGTGCCGGGCGAATTGCCGGAAACCGCTGCTGCCTGGCGCGCCCAGCAGGCGCGCTGGACCAAGGGCCATGCGCAATGCGCCCGCAAACTCATTCCGTCGATCTGGCGCTCGGATTTCCCGGTGTGGAAGAAGGCCGTCATGTCGGCCCAGATCTGCCAGTTCGGCTTTTACACGCTGGCCGCGATCAGTGTTGCGATCAGCCTGTCATTGATGGCGATGGGGGTCGTTTATATGCGGGCCGTGGCGCATCTGGGGCTGCTGGTCACCGCGTTCGGCTTCACCGTAAGCATCAGCTATCTCTATCTTGCCCAATCCATGCTGGGCCGCCAACACGAGAAGCGGCTTGCCCGGTCGATCCTGCTGGCCCTGATTTTCCCCAGCGGCCTGGTTCTGTCCAACACCCGGGCGGTGATCGAAGCTTTCCTCGGCACGCGCATGGTCTTTGTGCGCACGCCCAAGGCCGGGGCGGCCTATGCCGGTGGCTGGCGTGGCTGGCCGGAAATCGTGGTCGGGCTGTTCCTGCCGATCTTTGCGCTCAGCGAACAGGCGTGGAGCGCGCCGTTCTTCATCGTGGCAGTGGCGGGGCTCATTTCTATCGGTGGTATGGGCCTTTCAGGTTCGATGCCGGCGCGCAGTATCGCCCGCGATACGGCGCGTGATTCGATTCAGGCCTGAGCGCGAGACCTGCCGCCAAAGCGCGGTTGGGTTGGGAGCGTTGATGATGCGTGTGTTGAAATGGGGTGCAGCGGGCGCTTTGGTTATGGGCGTTGCTGCCTGTAGCACCACGCAGCCCACCACCCGGATTGTGCGCCACCCCGAAAATATCCAGACACCTGCCACGCCGCTTGGCTGTGTGCCGTATGCGCGCGACCGTTCTGGCATCAAGCTGCGCGGCGATGCCTGGACGTGGTGGGATCAGGCCGCAGGCCGTTATGCGCGGACCTCAGCGCCCGAATTGGGCGCCTTGCTGGTGCTCACCGGCTATGGGCGCGAACCACGCGGCCATCTTGCGGTGGTGCGCAAACAGCTCTCGCCACGGCTGATTCATGTTGATCATGCCAACTGGCTTAATGACGGCCGCATCTATCTCGACAATCCGGTGGCCGATGTGAGCCCGGCCAATGACTGGTCTCAGGTGCGCGTTTATAATCTGCGCGATGGCAGTTGGGGGCTGAAAACCTATGCCGTGCAGGGCTTCATCACCGCGCGGCCCGCAAACGGCACCGTCGAGATGGTGCAAAACACTCTAAATAATCATTAGATTCAGTGTCTTGATGGGGTGCCCTGCGCTATTCTGACCGGTGCCCTATTTTTCGGTAAGGTCCGAGCCTATTTTCCCGCGCCCCGAAGAGCGCCGGGGCAACTGCAGAAGCGTTACCGTCGCACCAAAGCGCATCAATGAGCGATCTTGAGTTCAACCGCTACATCGCCTTCGAGTGAACGTCCGCCTGCAGGTGCAGAGGCGGCGGATAGCGCTGCGCCCACGAGCTTTCGGCGCGAGGCGATGCTTACCATCGGGGCGCTGGGCATTGTGTTTGGTGATATCGGCACCAGCCCGATCTATGCCTTGCGCCAGACGGTGGAAGCGACGGGCGGCGCCTTTCCCGGCCCGGTGGCGATCATGGGCGCGGTGTCGCTGATCTTCTGGGCGCTCATCATCATCGTCACCTTCAAATATGTCCTGCTCATCATGCGGGCCGACAATGACGGCGAAGGTGGCACGCTGGCGTTGGCGGCGTTGGCCCATCGTTCGCCCGGCCTCAGCCGCAGGGCCAAAAGCGCCATCGGCACCGCCGCGATATTGGGGCTGGCGCTGTTCTATGGCGACGGCATGCTCACCCCGGCGGTCTCGGTGCTCAGCGCGGTCGAAGGCTTGGGCGTCAACAGCCATATTCTTCAGCCGCTGGTGATCCCGCTGACGCTGGGCATTCTGGTCGGGCTGTTTTTGATCCAGAGCCGGGGGACGGCGAAAATCGCCAAATTGTTCGGGCCGATCATGGTGCTGTGGTTCTTTGTGATCGCGGGGCTGGGGTTCGCCGCGATTCTGCGCGCGCCGGAGATCCTCTGGGCGATGTCGCCGACCTATGCCGTCAATCTGTTCGTCCATGAACCCTGGTCGGCCTTTGTCGCGCTGGGCGCGGTGGTTCTGGCGGTTACCGGGGTCGAAGCACTCTATGCCGATATGGGCCATTTCGGACGCAAGCCGATTCAGCGTGCCTGGCTGTTCATCGTGCTGCCGTCGCTGATGCTCAATTATTTCGGGCAAGGCGCGCTGGTGCTGCACAATCCGGATACGGCAAAATCGGTGTTCTATTCGCTCGGGCCGTCCTGGGCGCATTATCCGCTGGTGGGGTTGGCGACGCTTGCCACCATCATCGCCTCACAGGCCGTTATTTCGGGTGTGTTCTCAATCACGCGACAGGCGGTGCAGCTTGGCCAGTTGCCGCGCATGGAAATCCGCCACACTTCGGCAACCGATTACGGGCAGATCTATGTGCCGATGATGAACAAGGTGATGCTCGCAGGCGTGGTGTTGATCGTGCTGATCTTCCACACCTCTGCGGCGCTCGCTTCGGCCTATGGCATCGCGGTGTCGGGCGTTCTGCTGATCGATACCTTCGCCGTCTACTTTGTCGCCTCGCGGCAGTGGAAGTGGGGCATGGCGCATGCGGTTATCGTGTTTGGTTTCTTTGCCATCATCGATCTGGCATTCTTCTCAGCCAATACGCTCAAGATCTTTGAAGGTGGCTGGCTGCCACTGGCGATTGCCGCGGGCGTGTATCTTGTCATGGATACCTGGCGGCGCGGCCGCAGGGCGCATGTCGAGCGCATTCGCAATGAATCGCTCCCCCTCGATTTGTTCATGGAGCGGGCGGACAAGACACCCACCCGCGTTGCGGGCACAGCGGTTTTTCTGTCGGCCCGTAACGATGCGGTGCCGGGTGCGCTGCTGCACAATCTCAAACACAACAAGGTGCTGCACGAACGGGTGATCCTGATGCATGTCGATGTTGCCGACACGCCGATGGTTGCGCCGGCCCGCCGCATCCAGGTCGAGAAACTCGGCAAGGGATTTTTTGCAGTGCAGGTGAATCATGGCTTTCTCGAAAGTCCCGATATTCCCCGCGCGCTGGAAGATGCCCGCGCCTATGGTCTTGCCGTCGATATCGATACCGCCACCTTCTTCATCGGCCACGAAACATTGGTGCCGTCCGAACATCCAGAATTGGGTATGTGGCGGACGCATATCTATATGACGCTGGCAGGGGGTGCATTGTCGCCTGCACGCTTCTACCGTTTGCCGCCCAACCGCGTCGTCGAGCTGGGCACGCAGGTGAGCATCTAAAACCGCAAAACGCTTCAGCCGACAGTCAGACGTTCTCAACCGGTTCACTGCGAATCTTCGGGAAGTTTGGGCATGCGCAACGAGATCGAAACAGACATGGCCATCGAAGGGCGCCCCCGGCGCCAGCGCTTTTTATTGGCCCTTGGTGCGCTGGGCGTGGTGTTCGGCGATATCGGCACCAGCCCGCTTTATGCCATGCGCGAAACGGCGCGCGCGGTGCTTGGGCAGGTTCCCCATCAGGTGGCGGTGATGGGTGCGGTCTCGCTGATCTTCTGGTCGCTCACCCTCGTCGTGACGCTCAAATATGTTCTGCTGATCGTGCGCGCCGACAACAGCGGCGAAGGCGGCGTGCTGGCGCTGGGGGCGTTGGCGCATCGCTTTGCCGGGCGGAGCAAGCGGCTCAAAAGCGCGATCGGCGTGTTCTCACTGCTCGGTCTGGCGCTGTTCTATGGTGACGGAATGCTGACGCCCGCGATCTCTGTTTTGAGCGCGATGGAAGGTCTTGGCGTGGCCAATGCGAGCCTGAAGCCGCTGATCATGCCGCTGTCGCTGATCATTTTGATCGGCCTGTTTTCGGTGCAGCGGCGCGGCACGGCGCGGATCGGCCGCTTGTTCGGGCCGGTGATGCTGGTCTGGTTTTTCGTTCTGGCGGGACTTGGCATCACCGCAATTCTGCACGCGCCGCAGATTCTGTATGCCTTCAATCCCGCTTATGGCCTTGCGCTTTTCGTAGCCGAACCGTGGACGGCCTTTGTCGCATTGGGCTCGGTGGTGCTTGCGGTGACGGGGTGCGAGGCGATCTATGCCGATATGGGCCATTTCGGCAGGTCCGCGGTGCAATGGGCCTGGCTGTTGGTGGCGTTCCCCGCACTGGCGTTGAATTATTTTGGTCAAGCGGCCGTGCTGTTGAACAATCCCGCACATGCGGAGGATGCGTTCTATGCGCTGGCGCCCAGCTGGGCGCATTATCCGCTGGTGGCGCTGGCGGCGGTCGCGACCGTTATCGCGTCGCAGGCCGTGATTTCCGGTGTGTTCTCGATCACCCATCAGGCCGTGCAGCTTGGCCAGTTGCCGCGTATGGAAGTGCGCCACACCTCGGCGACAGAGGCAGGGCAAATCTATGTGCCGCGCGTCAATTGGTTGTTATGCGCAGGCGTCATTTTGATCGTGCTGATTTTTCGCTCGTCCGATGCGCTGGCCGCCGCCTATGGCATTGCGGTCACTGGCGTGATGGCGATCAGCACATTTCTGGTCGGGGTGGTCGCGGTGCGTCAGTGGCGCTGGAATATCGGCCTTGCGATTCTGGTCTTCGGCACGCTGGCGGTGGTCGATCTGGCCTTTCTGTCCTCCAATGCGCTCAAGATTGGTGAAGGCGGCTGGTTGCCGCTGGGCATGGCGGCGGCTGTATTCGTCCTGATGCAAACCTGGAAGTTGGGGCGCCGCACGCATCTCGAGCACATCCGCGCAAGCTCGCTGCCGCTTGGTCTGTTGCTGGATCGTGCTGCCAAAGCCTCGCAACGGGTTGCTGGAACGGCGGTCTTTCTGTGCGTCCGCAATGATGTCGCCCCCGGAGCATTGCTGCACAGCATGAAGCATTTTCAGGTGCTGCATGAGCGTGTGGTGCTTGTCACGGTCAGTGTGGAGGACCGGCCCTTTATCGCGCAATCCAGCCGGTTGGCTGTCGCGGCGCTGGGCAAAGGCTTTTTCGAGGTCACGATCCGCTATGGCTTTTTTCAGACGCCGGATGTTCCGGTGGCGTTGGAAGGGGCGCGCAAGTTCGGCCTTGCGCTCAATCCCGATACCACAACTTTTTTCCTGGGCCGCGAAACGCTGGTGCCATCCGAAAATCCGGCGCTGCGCCGCTGGCAGATCGCGCTCTATATGTGGCTTGCCTCAAACGCGCAGTCGCCCGCGCGCTTCTTTCAACTGCCGCCTAACCGCGTGGTCGAACTGGGCACGCAAGTCTCGATCTAGTCGAGCGCGTAGACCAGCGCCTTCAGATACGCGGTTTCCGGCAAGATCGGGTGCACCGTGTGATCAGGCCCTGCGCCGCCCTGACGGATCAGTCTCGCCTTGCGACCCGCGCGCGCGATGCCCAGCGCACACTCATCGGCAAAACGCTCCATCGGAATATTGTGGGAGCAGGAAGCGAGAAACAGAAAGCCGTTCTTCGCGGTAACTGATGCCGAAAGCCGCGCCAGCCTGCGATAGGCGCGGGCACCGGCTTCCAGGTCTTTGCGCGCTTTCACAAAAGGCGGCGGATCGGCGATTACAATGTCGAAGGTTTGCGTTTCCGCGATCAACCGCGCCAGTTCTTCCAGCACATCGGCTTTGACAAAGCTGCACGCAACCTTGTTGGCCGTGGCTGCGTCTTCGGCAAGGCTGAGTGCGCCTTGCGAGGAATCGATACCAATGGTTTCGCGCGCGCCCGCTTTCGCGGCCTGAATGGCAAAGCCGCCCGCATAGCAATAGGCATCGAGCACGCTTTTGCCTTTGGCAAGGCTTGCCATGAAGGCGCGATGCTCCCGCTGGTCATAATACCAGCCGGTCTTTTGGCCGCCTTGCAGGTCGGCGAAATAGCGCGCGCCATTTTCTTCGATGCTGATACGCGCGGGCATCTCGCCAATTCCGGCGCGGACATAACTTTCCAGCCCTTCAAGGGCGCGCGACGGTGCATCGTTGCGCAACACCACGGCACGCGGCGCCAAAACCTCCTCCAGCGCTTCGAGCATCGGGGGGATCAGCCCTTCCATCCCGGCGGTGGTGACTTGTGCCACGCAGACATCGTCGAAACGGTCCACCGTCAGGCCGGGCAGGCCGTCCCCTTCGGCATGGACAAGGCGATAAAACGGCCGGTCGAACAGCGCCTGGCGCAAGGTGAGCGCGCGCCTGAAATGGCGGGCAAAGAACGCCTTGTCGATGACCGCATCCTTTTCAGGATCGAGCAGGCGCACGCCGATCAGGCTGCCGGGGTTGAAATAGCCGGTTCCGAGCACCCGCTCGTCAGCGGCGACATTGACCAGCCTGCCGGGCGGCCAAGTCTTGGCCTCGGCGGTCATGTCGATTTCGTTGGAAAAAATCCAGGGCGCCCCGGCTTTTGCGCGGCGTCCGGATTTGGGCTTGAGGCGGAGGGTCTTGTGTTTGGCCATGGCGCATCGGTTAGCATGTCTTGAGGACAAAAGGGGAGGTCATTCATGGCGCAGAACCCGGCCGCGAAATTTGGCGAAATGCGGGGCAAAAGTCCGGAGGAGGCGAAGTTCTTCTGGAGCGGCGGCCCGGTCGAGGTGGCCCCGCGGACCTTTTTCCAATCCCTGTTCTCCGGCGTGACCGCCTTCGAGACCGATGAGGGGCTGGTTCTGGTGGATACCGGAACCAAACAATTCGCCCCGGTCATTGCCGGCATGTTGCGGCAGAAGACGCAGGCGCCCGTCCATACCGCCATCTACACCCATGGCCATATCGACCACGCCTATGGTCTCGAAGCCTTTTTGGTGCCGGGCCAGAAGCGCCCCCGCGTCATCGCCCAGCGCGCCATGCCCGAACGTTTTGCCCGCTATGCAGCCACTGCCAAACACAATGCGGCACTCAACGCGCGCCAGTTCGGCGGCACGGTGGAAGTGCAGGGGGACGATGCCTATGCCAGCTTCGCCTTGCCGCCCATTCCGCCCGACACGCTCTATGACGAGCACATGGCGATCACGGTCTGCGGGGTGCGGTTCGAACTCACCCATTGCAAGGGTGAAACCGACGATCACACCTGGATCTGGTGCCCGGAGCGTGGCGTCATTTGCCCCGGCGATCTTTTCATCTGGGCGGTGCCGAACGATGGCAATCCGCAAAAGGTGCAGCGTTATGCCTGGGAACGGGCCAAGGGCTTGCGCGCTATGGCGGCGCTTGGCCCCTCCAGCTTCTGCCCCGGCCATGGTGGCCCGGTCGTGGGTGAGCCCGCGAAAATCGGCCAGATGCTGAACGAGACGGCAGACTTTCTCGACACTGTGGTTTCGCGCACCCTGGCGGCGATGGAGGCAGGCTCCCCGCCCCATGTCGATATCGTCACCGGCATCGAACTGCCGGTCTCGCAATCGCCCTGGCTGCAGCCGGTCTATGACGACACCGAATTTCTGGTGCGCAATGTCATCCGCTTTTATGGCGGCTGGTGGAGCGGGCGGCCTTCCGAATTGAAGCCTGCGCCGCGCGCGCAGCTCGCGCGTGAAATGGCGGCGCTGGCGGGTGGTGCGCTGGTTCTTGCCACGCGGGCAGAAGCGCTGGCGGCGCAAGGTGATTTTCGCCTTGCGTCACATCTGGCAGATTACGCGCTAGAAGCGGCCCCCGCCGATCCGCAGGTGCAGGCCAAGGTCGCGGCGGTGTATGAAGCGCGGGCGCAATCCGAACAAAGTCTGATGGCGGTGAATATTTTTAATTCCGCCGCCGCCTATGCCCGCGCGGGCCGCCCCTTTGTGTGATACACCCGCCCCGCCAATCAGGAGGGGTCCATGGCAGAGGGTACAAAAGCGTGGCCGGTAAAGCGGCGCGAAATGCAGAATCATCATTTTGATTCCACCGTGTGGAACACCTTCAATTTCCGTGATGGTGATGTGGTCATTGCGACCTATGGGAAATCGGGCACGACCTGGACGCAGCAGATTGTCGGCCAGATTCTGTCGGACGGTGCAGAAGACATTGCGATCAATGAAAGTTCGCTCTGGCTCGATCTGCGGGTGCCGCCCACTGACGTGAAGCTCGGCCTCTATGAAGCACAAACCGGTCGTCGCTTTATGAAAACCCATCTGCCGGTCGATGCGCTCGTCTTCTCGCCCAAGGCAAAATATATTTATGTCGGGCGCGATGGCCGTGATGTGCTGTGGAGCCTTCACCACCATCACAAACAGGCGAATGATGCGTGGTACGCAACGCTCAACGATACGCCCGGCCTTGTCGGCCCACCGATTGAACGCTGCACGCTTGACGTCGTGCCCTATTTCCAGCGCTGGCTGGAGCGCGATGGCTATCCGTTCTGGCCGTTCTGGGAAAATGTGCGCGGCTGGTGGGAGATCCGGCATTTGCCGAATGTGCTGTTCATTCACTTCGATGCGCTGAAAAAAGACCTTGCGGGGGAAATGCGGCGCATCGCTGCGTTTCTTGAGGCCCCGGTTACCGAAGCGCACTGGCCCACCCTCGCCGAGCATTGCACCTTCGCCTACATGAAAGCCCATGCCGATATGAGCGCGCCGCTGGGCGGAATGTTGTGGGATGGCGGGGCGGAAACTTTCATCAACAAAGGCACCAACGGCCGTTGGCGCGATTGTCTGACGGCAGAAGACGTGGCCGCCTATGAGGCGCAGGCCGAGGCCGAACTGGGCACCGATTGCGCCCACTGGCTCGCCACCGGTGAGATGCTGAGCTGAAAAAGAAGGGCTGGGCGTGAAGCCCAGCCCTGAGTTGCGCGATCGGACACCGATGGGGCTATGGGGCGCCCGCTCGCGTTCGGCTCACCGGCAGCCTGAGGCGGTGATCGACGGAAAAAAGCGTGCATGGCGGGCGGATGTCGGCTGGCACATCGTGATCTCTCCTGTCGCCCGGCCCGGAATTGGGCCATGGACCAGACAGAGCAAAAACGATGCCTGCGCTAACTATTTGAGAACAAAGACATTTACGGGATTTTTACGATCCCTGGCTGTATCGATATGGAGCGCAACTGTAGATTGTGTCCGATATTCGCACACAGAGCCGGTGCCTCGGCCAATCATGCCATGGCCGCAAACGGAGGGTGGGAGGGTTGGTGCCGCTTAGGTGACTCGAACACCTGACCCCATCATTACGAATGATGTGCTCTACCGACTGAGCTAAAGCGGCACTGTCCGCGCCCCATAGTGGCCTTGCGGTGGTGCCGCAAGCCGGTACGTGGATATGGAGGCCCGAGCCGGAATCGAACCGGCGTATACGGATTTGCAGTCCGCTGCGTCACCACTCCGCCATCGGGCCTCATCCCCTGCCTGCGGATGATTCCGCAAGCTTGGGAAGGCGGGCCCTAGCGGAGCGGTGCGGGGCGCGCAATCCGGTTTCGTGCATGAGAGTGCCTTGCGCGCCGCGCGGCACATGATTAGCAGGCTAGCAAACAGCCGAGGATCCCAAGGAATGGCCGACGACAAGCCGAAGATGCACCGCGTGGAAGGGCACAGCGAAGACCGCTTCCTGGGCTCCGACGTGTTCGAATCGACCAGCCATGCCCTGCCCCCGCGCAATGGCACCGGCACTCTGCTGGAAGATGCGCGCGAGGTGGACATCTATCATCGCTGCGACGTGGCCGTGATCGGCGGCGGCCCGGCAGGCTGCGCCGCGGCCTGGGCAGCGGCGAAAGCGGGCGCGGATGTGACGCTGATCGAGCGTTATAATTGCCTGGGCGGGCTTTCCACCGGCGGCCTCGTCATGTGGATCGACCGTATGACCGACTGGCAGGGCAACCATGTGATCCAGGGCTTCGCGCGCCAGTTCATCGAACGCATGCCGCCCGAAGCCGTGGCCGGCCCGCCGCGTGAGGACTGGGGATCGCAGGACCCGGTCAAGGCCGCCTATTGGGGCCAGCGCACCACGGCCTTCCACGGCATCGTCAGCTGGGCGCCCACGCTGGACCCTGAGCGGATGAAGCTCAACAATCAGGAAATGCTG
>DATJDE010000472.1:0-4171 GCA_035497595.1 Rhizomicrobium sp.
CGGCGCGATCTCGCCCCATTGGGCCTGAAGCCCTGCCGCGGTGGAGAGTACATCATCCATCACCGCGGCAATGGTGCCACCATGGATGGCGCCGAAGCGATTGTGATGGGCCTCGCTCAGATCATAGGCGATACTGACCCAGCCGGTTTCGCTGTCGATCTCAAGCAACTGCTGGGCCAGCCATTCAGAGGTTGGGGCGCGGCGCTTGAGAATGGCCTGAATGTTGGGCGGATAGTCTTTGGCATTGGCTGGGTCGATTGGTGTGCGCATGCGCCCATCGTGCATGACGGGGATGCTCAATGCCAGAAGGGCTGTTCGCCGCGGAGCCTTTCCCATTTGCGCAGGGCTTTGGCGGTGAAGCGGGCGCTGCGCGCGGCGTGCCAGCCGGCGATCAGATCGCTGGCGTGGGACTGCTCGCAAAGCGCCTGTTCATTTGCGTCTTCGGGGCTAAGGTGCTGGAGCATGGCGCGCGCGGCGGCGGCATCGTTCATCGCGCCCAGCACATCCTGGAGCGATTTGAGCCGGTTCAGATAGGCCCCAACGACGGCAGGCTGGTAGAGACATTCAAAAAACTCGGTCGTGTAGCGCAGTTTTTTCAGCGCCAGACGCAAGCGATGAAAATCCTCATCCTCGCCGCGATCCAGATGGCGGGCGCATTTGTGCGCCTTGGCGAGAGTGTTTTGCAGGGTGCTGGCAGCGGTTTCGGCAATCGGCGCGCCGCCGATCTTTTCCCAACGCTTGGCTGTGCTGGCGGCTGTCGCCTCATCGAGAAAATTCTGCAAGACGCCAGACTCGAGTTTTTCCAGTGCCTCATCCCAGGCTTTGGTGCGCGCATCTTCGGCGCGTTCTTTGAGAAGGATGAGCGATTGGCTTTTCTGCGTGGCCTGCATGACCGGCCCCAGACATTCGTCGAGAAAGACGTCGAGATCGCGCGCCGGGCCGAACATTTTGGCCATTGCCTTGGTCTGGCGGCGCAGGGATTTGACCCTTTTGATGCGGAACGGATCACCGAACGAGACCAGCGCGGTGTTGAGACGGCGCAGGCCCACGCGCAACTGATGCACGCCTTCGCTCTGACGCGCCCGCACCGACGGCACATTGCCTGCGATCTGCGTCAGACAGTTTTGCAGCGTGACCCGGAACGCCTGCCCCGCTGTCATATGCGTCAGCAATTGCACATGCCGCGCTTTGATGGGGCGCGGCGGGCGGAGCTGTGTGACCTGGGCGGACATGGGTGCCTTTTCCGATTGTGTCACGGCCGCACGGGCAGACCGGCTTTGGCCAGTGCATTTTTTGCATCTGCAATGGTGGCTTCGCCGAAATGAAAGATTGAAGCGGCGAGCACCGCACTGGCATGGCCTTCACGCACGCCTTCGACCAGATGGTCGAGCGTGCCAACACCGCCGCTGGCGATGACAGGCACGATGACCGCATCGCTGACCGCACGGGTGAGGGCAAGATTGTAGCCCGCTTTTGTACCGTCACGATCCATCGAGGTTAGCAGAATTTCGCCCGCGCCAAAAGCCACAAGCTTTTTGGCATGTTCCACCGCATCAATGCCGGTGGCGTTGCGCCCGCCATGGGTGAAAACCTCAAATGTATTGTCGCCGGTTTGCTTGGCGTCGATGGCGGCGACAATGCATTGGCTGCCGAATTTTTCGGATGCTTCGCGGATGAATTCGGGGCGACGTACCGCCTCTGTGTTCACGCCCACTTTATCGGCGCCTGCGAGCAGGAGGCTGCGAATATCTTCGAGTGTGCGCACACCGCCGCCCACGGTGAGCGGCATGAAGCAGACATCGGCGGTGCGGCGCACCACATCGAGCAGGGTGCCGCGATTTTCGTGGCTGGCTGCTATGTCGAGGAAGCAGAGTTCATCGGCGCCCGCCGCGTCATAGAGCATGGCCTGTTCGACCGGGTCGCCCGCATCGCGCAGATTGATGAAGTTCACACCTTTGACGACGCGGCCATCTTTGACATCGAGACAGGGAATGATTCGGACTTTGAGCATTAGCGCGACATTTCTTAGCGGGCCATGGCCGCGATGTTGAGCAGTGCGCGCCCGCATACGGCTTCTGCGGGAACGGCGGTGGTTTTGCACAGCGCTTCTGTTTCGAGCAACAGATCGAGGGCAACCAGAAGTTTGGCTTCTGTCCAGCGGCTGGCTTGCGCCTTGAAGGCAGCGGTGCGGCTGAAATGAATGGGTGGGCGGAATTTGCGCATCACGCTATCGAGCTGCTCACCGCGGCTGGTTTCGGCCACGGCCTGTGCCAGACGCTGAAAATGGCCGAGCGCGGTGCGCACCACCGCGATGGGCGAGGTTTCGGCGATCCATAGCCGTTCGAGCGCGATGTCGAGACGGCGAAAATCGCCCACACCTGCGGCATCGCACAATTCTTCGCTGCGGGCTTCGGCTTCATCGCCCATGATCGCGCGAATGTCTTCGCGTTCGATGCGGGTTTGGCCCTTGGCATAGAGCATGAGCTTTTCGAGTTCGCTGCGGGTGACGCCGCGGTCCGAGCCCAGACGCGACACCGCATCGTCCAGCGCTTCTGCACTGATCGACAGGCCTTCGGCTTTCAGCGCGTTGCGCACCACATCAGCCAGATCGCGCGGCGTATCGGGATAGCAGGCGATCGCGGCGGCGTTGTCGGCCTCGCTGAACAATTTGCGTAACGAGGCGCTTTTGTTGAGATCGCCGCCTTCGGCCACGATCAGCGCGTCGCCCACTGGGTTTTCCAGCAGCGATTCAAAAATGGAGGTATGGCCGTTGCCGACGCCCCGCACCCGCACCACACGGCGGCCACCTGTCATCGACAGGGCCTGCGCTTCATCGGCAAGGCGCGCCGGATCGGAATCGAGCACACCGTCGCCCAGATCGGCGACACGGAACGGATCGGTCAGATCGGGCACCACCGATTTTGCCAGCCGGTTGGCCCGTTCGGTGACAAGCCCGCGATCCGGCCCGAACAGCAGCACCGCGATGATGGCGGCGGGCGGACGATCCACAAAGCGTTCGACATCTGCGGCGCGCGGCGTTGTCATTTGGGTTGCCGCGCGAACCAGACGCCGAGATCAAGCTGGATGCGCTGCGCCAGATCCTGCGCCGCGCGGTTTTGCGCATCCTGCTGGGCGGACAGCGTGGCGTAAGGCGAGGCCACCACGTTATAGGCTGCCAGCGTGCTTTGATGGCCGCGCGTGACGACCTTGCCGGTATTGTCGATCAATTCGTAATCGGCATCGGTCAGATAGTTGTAGCGGGTGATGGTGGCATCGTTCTGCAGCGCGATGCCTTTGCGATCTTCCTTGAGGGTGATCTTGAGGCGATATTGCTTGGATGTGCCGGCACCGGAATTGAGCAGGTTTATCAGGCTGTCGCGCAACTCATAGCCGGTGCGTTCGGGGATCGGATCGACATAGATCGACGCCATCACCGCGGGCGAGGCGCCGCTTGTGCCATAGAGCGGGCGAAACCCGCACGCAGCGAGGCCGAGCACCAGAACCAGCGCTGAGAGCCGCCCGATCATGCCACCACGTTCACAATCCGCCCCGGAACAACGATCACGCGGCGCGGGGCCTTGCCTTCGAGCACGCGCACCACGCCGTCGAGCGCGAGGGCGGCTTCCTTCACCGCCTCTTCACTCAAATCTTTGGCGATCTCGATGGTGCCGCGCAGCTTGCCGTTGACCTGCACCGCCATCTTCACCGTATCGGATTGCACGAGTGTCGAATCGGGCTTGGGCCAGGCGGTTTCGATCACCGGTGTCGTGTGGCCGAGGACCGCCCATGCCGCTTCCGCAAGATGGGGCATCATCGGGCCGATCAGGAGGATCAGCGTTTCAATCGCCTCGCGCCGGGATGGGCCATCGGCCGCGTCTGCCGCGCTGATGGCATTGGTCAGTTCATAGATGCGGGCAACGGCGCGGTTGAAGCGCAACGCAGCCAGATCGTCCGTTACCGCTGCGATGGCGCGGTGGGTCGCACGGCGCAATTCGAGGCTGGCGCCTTGCGCGGCAGTTGCGGGCGCACCGATGGGGGCGAGGTTTTCGCTTTCTGTCGCGATGCGCCAGATGCGCTGGACAAAACGCCAGCAGCCTTCGGCGCCTGCCTCCGTCCATTCGATATCGCGTTCGGGCGGGGTATCGGACAGCATGAACCAGCGGATCGTATC
>DATJDE010000473.1:0-3096 GCA_035497595.1 Rhizomicrobium sp.
GACTTTGGCGAAGGGACCGTGGAAGCCCGCCATCGTGGGCTGGCGTGCGGCAAAGTCATAACGGATACCGAAGTCAGCGACTTCCGATAAAGACGCGCCGCGTTTGCGGACCGTCGGCGAGGTCAACGCTCCAGCCGAACGGTCGGATGTCGTTGCCGGATCGTAGGGTGATCGGATCAGTTCGGTCGTGGATGGTTGAATTTAGAGGTAAAAAAAATGGGCGGCGAGTGACCACCGCCCAATTGAATTTCACCTCAATGCTTCGGCGCAACAATGCGCAGAGTGGCTTAGGCTCACCAGTTCTTTGTGATGCGCAGGCCAAACAGGCGTGGATCGGTGGTGAAGATGTTGGTGGTCAACGCCGTATCATCGGAGTTGAGGAAGGTGCCGGTGATGGCGGTCGTGTCCATCACGTTCTTCACATAGGCCATGGCCTGCCAACCATCCTGATTGGTGAGGATCACGGCGAGGTTGATGTTGGTATAGCCATGCAGCTGGTCATAGGGCTTGTCATTGTAGACGCGCGCGAAGGAATTGCCCTGCCAGTAGAAATCGCCGCGCAAGGTGCCTGCCCAGTCCGCACTCAGCGGCATGGTATATTGCGCACCGGCTGACAGTGTGAAGTCCGGCGTGTTGGGCAGTTTGTTGCCGCCGACATCCTTGGCGAAGCCCTGGCCCTGATTGGGGAAGATGTCTTCGTTGAAGGGATAGTCACCGCCGCCCGTGACTCTTGTGATGTCGGGCGTGAGGCCCGCGATGCGAGCTGCGTTGGCAAGCCCGGCGCCCGGGCACAGTGCGGGAAGCGAGGAGCCGTCCGACCGGTTGTGTGACCGGTTATAGGCGATGTACTGCTCGACCATCGATTTCTTGACCACGCAGTTCGAGGGCAAGAGCACGAATGGCTTCAGGATCATATAATCGTCATGCCCGTCCAGGCGGTCCATCAGGTCGATGGAATATTGGTCGTCGCCGACGCGGCTGCCCTGGAAACCAGCCGCCGCATTGAAGCGCAGGCCGGGCATCGGTTCCCAGGTGCCTTCCGCTTCGCCGCCCCAGACTTTTGCGTCGAAATTCTGGTTGACCGCAGTGCGCGAGACGATCTGCGAGATCTGGTAGTTCTTGTAATCGTAGAAAAACAGACCTGCATTGAAGGTGACTGCGCCGTCGCTGAGGGTGTTTTTGGTGCCGACTTCATAGGCATTGATGAATTCGGGTTTGAAGGTTGCAGGATAAGAGAGCGTTTGCAGAAAGCGGCCCAATACGCCGAAATTAGCCGTGGAAAAACCGATACCGGGCGGATTGGCGCCGCCGCCTTTGTAGCCATGGGCGAAGGAGGCATAGACCATGGTTTCATCGGTGAAATCGACCTTCGGCGTCCATTGAGCATTGAAGCGGCCGGTGAATTCGCCCCAATGCTGCTCGATATCCGGATCGGCGGGATAACCGCGATCGACCGTGCCGCCCAGGTTGAGATAGTTGGCCAACAGCAATTGCGTGGGCACCGGGGTAAAGGTTTTGCTGTCTGAGGTGTAGCGCAGACCGCCAGTCAGTTTGATGTCAGGTGTCACCTGATAATAGGCCTCGCCGAAGCCTGCCCAGGAGGTGAGCTTGTAGGGGTTGGTGCTGCGGAAATAATTGTGCCCTTCCCCGTTGATGCTTTCGAGCGGATTGGGATCGATATAGATGCAACCTTTGGCCTGCGGCGTTCCGAGATCGTACCAGGTCGTACCTGCCCGCGGGATGGCGCATTTGGTGACGTCGACACTGCCATTGCCGACATTGCTCGAAGCCTGCGCCAGCGCGGTAATCAGGTTGAACAGGACATAATAATCTTCGGTCGTTTTGTAATGCAGGTAGTTGGCGCCGACGCTGAAATTGAGCGGGCCTGTGAAATGCGAGGCCAAGCGGATTTCCTGACTGATCTGCCAGCTTTTGGCTTTGGAGATGTCTACGCCCACGATGGATTTGGAGCAGCCGAGTTGGGGATCGCAATAGACGCCCCCCGGCGTGATCGGCGCGGGGTTAACGGACCCCGTCAGGAAGCCTTCCAGCCCATCCGAATTGCTGAAGATCGGTATGGTGTTGAAGCGGTTATAATCCTGCGTGGAGTAGTAGTAATCCTTGTTGTAACCGGTTTGGGACGTAAAGGTCAGGCTGGGCGTGACATCCACATCGAAATTGAGTTCGACGACGTCGTTTTTCGATTTGAACTGCGGGTCTCGGGCGGACGAGATGACACGATAATCTGCCACCTGCATCAGGCCGCCATAAGGATCGGTTGGATTCTTCAGATAGTCTGCGCCGCCACCGCCGACGAGGGTGACGGTTTCATCTATGCGCGACGTCGTGGTGCCGGGTGTGTGCGGACGATAGCCGATCTTGCCAAACTGGTAGTCGAGTGCCGCGAGCACGAAGGGGATGCTTACGCCATTCGGCGTGCCGAAGGCGCCAGCGTCGTAGAGTGAGCCTGGCAGGCAACCCTGACTCAGTTCGGCGCGAGCAAAGCCTTCCAAATTCTGTTGGGCGCCAAGGGATTCAGGCCCCGAATCGTGGTGGCAAAGTTGTTTGCCAGTACGCGAGCGATCGTCCTTTTCGTCGAAATGTTCCCAGACGGCTGTGCCGCGCAGCCAGCTTGTGGGGGCGAAGCCGAGTGTGCCGCGGCCCGACCACAGGTTGCGGCCGTTGACGTTGTGTTCGGTGATGGTGTTGTAGTCGTAGCCGTCGCGCTTGGTCCATGCGCCTGCGAGGCGCACGCCCAGCTTATCGCCCAGCACCGGAATGTTGAGCATGCCTTCGACGCGGCGGCCATTGTAATTTCCTACATCGACCGATGCCATGGCTTCATAACGATCAGAAGGCTTGGCGGAGACCACGTTGACCACACCGCCGGTCGCGTTGCGACCATAGAGCGTGCCTTGCGGGCCGCGCAAGACTTCGACGGAGGCGACGTCGTAGAATTCCTGCTCGAAGAAGTGATTGCGGATGAAAGGTGTGTCGTTGAACGCGACCGCGACGGCGGGATCGGTGGTCACCGAGACAGCCTGGGTGCCAATGCCGCGAATCTGGATGCTGTAGCCGGAGAAATTTGTTTTGGTG
>DATJDE010000474.1:0-3860 GCA_035497595.1 Rhizomicrobium sp.
CCATCTATGCCGTCGAGACGGTGGACGAGGCGATTGAGGTGTTGACCGGCCTTGCCCCCGGCGTACGCGGTGCCCGCACGTTCGCGCGCGGCAGTTTCCACCGGCAGGTGGTGGACGGGCTGACCGATTTCGCGCGGCCACGGCTGTTGCGCCCTCTGCAACTTGATCGCTGGTGGTAGGGCGCCAAACGCTGCATACTGCCGGGTGGCAAGCTCTCGACAGGAGATGACGGCCTCATGTCTATCCAACTTATTCTTGCTCCGTTGACGGGTGGCAAGCGCGATGCACCGACCCTTGAAAGTGCCTTCTGTGTAGCGGAACCGTTGAAGGCGCATGTGCGCGCGGTGTTCGTGCGACCGGCCGCGTCTGATGCGCTGCCTTTTTTTGGCGATGAAGTGGCGCCCGCGATGGCGGAAGAAATCGTCAACGCCGCACGCGTGGCGGGTGATACGGCCTGCAATGCCGCCCAGGCGGCGTTCAACGCAGCAACGGCGGCGGCGGAGTTTGGCACCGTAGAAGGCCCGATGCCCGGCCCCAGCGCATCCTTTATGGAGATGGAAGGTAATTTTGCCGATTGCATTACGCGGGCGGGCCAACTTGCCGATCTCATTGTCTTCGGCGCATTGAGCGATACCGATCATCCGGGCCTGACGGATGCGTTTGAAGGTGTGCTGCTGCGCGTGGGCGGCCCTGTGCTGCTGGGAACGGTTCAGCCGCCACTGTTTTCCCGCATCGCTATTGGCTGGAATGGCAGTTCGGCCAGCGCGCGTGCGGTCAGCGCGGCGCTGGGCTATCTTTCAACGGCGGCGTCGGTGCGCATCATCACGGTGCAGAGCACTGCCCAGCCGCCTGCCGATGCGGGCGCGCTGCAGGACTATTTGCGGGTGCACGGGATCGAGGCCGATATCATCCGCAGCCATGCCGAGCCGCGTGCCATTGGCGAGGTGTTGTTGGAGACCGCGGTGGCGAGCGGCGCCAATCTGCTGGTGGTCGGCGGGTATGGCCACAGCCGTCTTCGCGAATGGTTCAGTGGCGGCGTCACCCGCCGCATCATCTCCCAGGCGACGCTGCCGCTTTTGCTGGTGCACTGATTGCTGGTGCATTGGCGGGCGTCAGGCCAGCAGGCGCACGGCGACGGCGAACAATGTCACCGCCAAAATTGAACGCAGCACCACATCGGGGATTTTGGGTGCGATGAAGCTCGACAGCATGATCCCCGGCAGCGAGCCGATCAGCAGCGAGGTCAGCAGCGACACGTCGATGGGGCCGAGAATGAGCGAATGGCCGAGCCCCGCCAGCAATGTCAGCGGCACCGCATGGGCGATGTCCGAACCGGCGATGCGCACGATGGGGATTTTTGGATAGAGCAAAATCAGCGCCGTCACCCCCAGCGCACCGGCCCCCACGCTGGACAGCGAGACAAGCGCGCCCAGCACAAAGCCGGTGATGATGGTGGCCTTGCGTGTCACCTTGTCATCCAGGGTGCCAACACGGCGCGTATAGGTTTGCGTCAGCCATCTGCGGAAGACCAGCGCCAGCGCGGTGAGCAGAAGCGCAATCGCCAGAACGAATGTCAGCAGGCTGTTGATGCGGTGAGAATCCACCTGCAGCACATAGAGCGTGGTCATCATCAGAATCGTGCCGGGAATGCTGCCCGCGGCGAGCCGAAAGACGATGCGCCAGTCGATGGTCTTGTTCAGCCCGTGAATGAACGAGCCGCCGGTCTTGGTGATTGAGGCGTAGATGAGATCGGTCGCCACCGCCCGTTCCGGCGAGATGCCGAAGAACAGGATCAGCATCGGTGTCATCAGCGAACCGCCGCCAACCCCCGTCATCCCGACGAGAAAGCCGACCGCGAAGCCAGAGACTACATAGGCAAGCCGAATACCTTCGATAAAATCAAACATGCTGCTCGCGTCAGATGGTGGTCATCGACACGAGACGAATAAAACCCGCATGTGCCGGTGTGAAATAGGTCAGCTCAATTTCCGTAAGATAACACTACCCGCAGAATATCCTGCACCAAAAGAACACAGCAGGCCCAATGAGTCTTTTGGCAGGTCTGCACTGTATTTATGGAAGGCAATCACCGATCCAGCAGAGCTGGTATTGGCATATTCGTCCAGAATATTAGGCGCTTCGCCGGGCAGCGGATCGCGGCCCAGCACCCGCCGGGCGATGAAATCGTTCATGTTGATATTGGCCTGATGCAGCCACATGCGGCGCAATTGCGCAGGCTCAATGGCATTGGCGGCCAGATGGTCGACAATCATTTCCGAAACCATCGGCACCACTTCGCGGAAAACCTTGCGGCCCTCCTGCACGAACAGCTTGTCGGGCTGGCCGATGCCTTCGGGCGCGGCGCGGTTGAGAAAGCCGAAATTGTTGCGAATATTGTTGGAGAATTTGGTGGAAAGTTTGGTTGAGATCACCTCCCACGCATTGGCGCCGCGCGAGTCTTCGCTGCGCTCGACGACAAAGGCCGTTGCCACATCGCCGAAAATGAAATGACTGTCGCGGTCGCGGAAATTCAGGTGGCCCGAACAGATTTCCGGATTGCAGACGAGGACGGCGCGGGCATGGCCTGCGGCCACCATATCAGCGGCGGTCTGTAGCCCGAAGGTGGCCGACGAGCAGGCGACATTCATGTCGAAGCCGAACCCATCGATGCCCAGCGCGTTCTGCACTTCCACGGCCATGGCGGGATAGGCCCGCTGCATGTTGGAGGCGGCCACCAGCACCGCATCAATCTCGCTGGCGCTGCGCCCTGCGGCGGCCATTGCGTCTTGTGCCGCGGCCACGGCCATTTCGGCGAGAATGGAGATTTGCTCGTTGGGCCGTTCGGCAAGCTGCGGCGCCATGATCTCGGGATCAAGGATACCGGCTTTGTCCATCACGAAGCGGCTTTTGATGCCCGATGCCTTGATGATGAATTCACTCGAGGAATGGGACAGCGCAGCCATGCTGCCGCCCTCTATCGCCGCTGCGTGGCGGGCGTTGTGGCGGTCAACGAAGGTGTTGAACGTGGCCACGAGTTCGTCGTTGGAGATGGAGTTGGGCGGGGTAAAAAGGCCCGTACCGCTGATAGCGATGGAAGCCAAGATGGCCATCCTCTTGTTTTGATTTGGTCTCAGGCTGGCTCAGCCGAGCCCCGAAGGCAAGAAACCGCCAGTCCTCAACCCGCCGTTTAGACAAATTCGGCTGTTACAACAACGGGGTTACTGCGCGGCGGGCAGGGCTTCGGGCCTGCACCCTCGCCAAATGGGCATTTCCCGGCTGGCGGCGGTCCTTTGGTCACAGGGCGGGCGGCCCGGTTTGGGGCCAGCTTTCAATCCGTGGCCGAAATGCCGTATCCCTCCCCCATGAACGATCGACACGCTCTTGTCCTGTTTTCGGGCGGGCAGGATTCCACCACCTGCCTGGCCTGGGCGCTGGACCGTTTTGCCCATGTGGAAACGGTGGGCTTCGCCTATGGCCAGCGCCATGCGGTGGAGCTTGAGGCGCGGCCGGGTATTCTGGAACGGCTGGGCAACATGCCCGGCTGGGCGGGGCGGCTGGGGGCCGACCACCTACTGTCGCTTGATGTGTTGAAAGAGATTGGCGGCACTGCGCTGACCGAAGATCGCACGATCGAAATGAGCAAGAACGGGTTGCCCAATACCTTTGTGCCGGGGCGGAATATTCTGTTTCTCGCCACGGCTGCGGCGCTCGCCTATCGGCGGGATTGCCGCCATCTGGTGGGCGGCATGTGCGAGACCGATTTCTCCGGCTATCCCGATTGCCGCAACGATACGGTGCAGGCCACCGCGCGGGCGCTGACCCTTGGCATGGATGCAAATTTCATCGTGCACACGCCGTTG
>DATJDE010000475.1:0-2947 GCA_035497595.1 Rhizomicrobium sp.
TCACCTGCCTCTATTCCGGCAAATCTGCTGGCGGCCTTTGGGCGCAAATGGCTGCCATGGGGATTTCCTACCAATTCCTGCCCAATGTGGCGGTGGGCAAGGTGGCCAGCCTCAGCCACCCCTGCTTCGGCTCCACCATCGCCGTCACCCGCCAAACCCTCAGCGACATCGGCGGGTTCGAAGCCTTTTCCGGCTATCTGGCCGATGACTATGAAATCGGCCGCGCCGTGCGCGAAAAGGGCTACAGCCTCCCGCTGCCGCCCCTGGTGGTCGAACATGTCTGCTCCGAACAAAGCGCCAGGGAACTGCTGCACCACGAACTGCGCTGGAATCGCACCATTCGCAGCATCAACCCTTCCGGCCACATCGGCAGTGTGGTCATTCATGCCGTTCCCCTGTCCCTGATCGCCGCCCTCCTGCTGGGATTCGGCCCCATTTCGCTGGCCGTTCTTGCCGCAGCTCTCGGCTCCCGCGCCCTTCTCAAGTGGCGGATCGATCACCATGTGGGAACTAAAGCAGGTCCCGTCTGGCTTTTACCGCTCAGGGATTGCATATCTTTCGTCGTTTTCGTCGGTTCGTTGTTCGGCCATTCGGTACAGTGGCGGGGTGAACGGTTCGACATGCATGCCAGCGGTGGTTTCTCGCAATCTGAGGTTTCGTGATGATGAAGACCCTTTTCCTCCAGGCCCCCTCCTTCGATGGTTTCGATGGTGGCGCAGGTTCGCGCTATCAGGCCAAGCGCGAGATCAAATCCTTCTGGTATCCCACCTGGCTCGCCCAGCCCGCGGCCCTCGTCGAAAACTCCAAACTGATCGATGCGCCGCCGCACAAAACCTCGCTCGCCGAGGTGGTGGGGCAGGCGAAAGATTTCGAACATCTGGTGGTCCACACCTCCGTCCCCTCCTTCAAGTCGGATGTGAAGGTGGTCGAGGCGATGAAAGCCGCCAACCCCAATCTCACCGTCGGCATGATCGGCGCCAAGGTGGCCGTGAACGCCGAAGGCTCGCTGCGCGAAGCCCCGGTGGTCGATTACGTCGCCCGCAACGAATTCGATTTCACCGTCAAGGACGTGGCGGATGGGATGTCCTTCAAAGACATCAAAGGCATCTCCTATCGCTCATCGCGCGATGTGATCCTGCACAATGATGATCGCGCCATGATCGAAAACATGGATAGCCTTCCCTGGGTCACGCCCGTCTACAAGCGCGACCTGGTGATGGAAAATTATTTCATCGGCTATCTCAAACACCCCTATATCTCGATCTATACGGGCCGCGGCTGCAAATCGCGATGCACCTTCTGCCTGTGGCCGCAAACGGTGGGCGGCCACAACTATCGCACCCGCTCGGTCCAGCATGTGGTCGACGAAATCAAATGGGCGATGAAAGCCTTCCCGCAAACGAAGGAATTCTTCTTCGACGACGATACCTTCACCGACAATCTGCCCCGCGCTGAAGCCATCGCCAAAGAGCTCGGCAAAATCGGTGTCACCTGGTCGTGCAATGCCAAGGCCAATGTGCCGTATGAATCGCTGAAAAAGCTGCGTGATGGCGGCTTGCGCCTGCTGCTCGTCGGCTATGAATCCGGCAACCAGCAGATCCTGCACAACATCAAAAAAGGCATGCTGATCGAAGTCGCCGAAAAGTTCACCAAAGATTGCCACGAACTCGGCATCGCGATCCACGGCACCTTCATCCTCGGCCTGCCGGGGGAATCGAAAGAAACGATCCGCGAGACGATGGAATTCGCCAAGCGCATCAATCCGCACACCATTCAGGTCTCGCTGGCCGCCCCCTATCCGGGCACCTTCCTCTATAATCAGGCAGTGCAGAACGGCTGGCTCGATGCCGATCACGCAGAACTGGTCGATGACAGCGGTATCCAGATCGCGCCCTTGCACTATCCGCACCTGTCGCATCAGGAAATCTTCAATTCGCTGGAAGGCTTCTACCGCGAATTCTATTTCCGCCCCGGCAAAATCGCCTCCATCGTGGGCGAAATGCTGCGCTCGACCGATATGATGAAGCGCCGCCTGCGCGAAGGCGTGGAATTCTTCCACTTCCTGAAGGAGCGCCGGGAACACGCTGCTTGAAGCAACTCGTCGTCACGGCCGATGATTTCGGCGCGGCGCGCGAAGTCAACGAAGCGGTCGAAATCGCGCACACCAGCGGTATCCTCACCGCCGCCAGCCTGATGGTCGCCGCCCCCGCAGCATGTGAGGCGGTGGCCATCGCCCGCCGCCTGCCAAGTCTGCGCGTTGGCCTGCACATCGTCCTGGTCGATGGTCGCCCGCTGCTCCCGCCCGATCAGGTGCCAGATCTGGTGGATCAAACCGGCAATTTCCGCAACGACATGGCGGTCAACGGCGCGCGGATGTTTTTCTTACCATCCGTTCGCCACCAGCTCGAACACGAAATCTCTGCCCAGTTCGAAGCCTTCCGCGCCACCGGCCTCACGCTGGATCACGTCAACGCCCATAAACATTTCCACCTGCATCCCACCATCGCCTCCATGATCCTGCGCATCGGCCCCGCCTTCGGCATGTGGGGCTTAAGGGTGCCGCGCGAGCCTGCCCACATTTTAGCAAAGGTCGAACCGGGCGGGCGCCCCGACCGGGTCTCCGCCATTACCGGCCCATGGGCGTCATTGCTGGCATCGCGGGCAAAGCGAAAGCACATCGCCGCGCCCGATCATGTGTACGGCTTGCGCTGGTCCGGCGCGATGACCGCCCCCCGCGTCGAAGGGGTGGTCCGCCATCTGCGCCACGGCCTGAACGAGATCTATCTCCACCCGGCCACCGGCCCCTATCCGGGCTCGGCGCCCGGTTATGCCTATGCCGAAGAACTCGCCGCCCTGACCGCGCCAGGGGTGCGGGAAGCCACCCAGAATCCCCACATAAAGCTTGGTGGATACAGGGATTTCAGGTGAGTTATCGAACACCTGTGGA
>DATJDE010000476.1:0-2746 GCA_035497595.1 Rhizomicrobium sp.
AGTCTCGGCCGGGCGGCACAGCGCCGCCCGGTCGTCCGTCTCGACAATCGGCCGGTTCACCAGCACCGGATGCGCCGCCAGCGCATCGAACAAAGCCTCATCACTCGCATCCGCGAGCCCCAATTCGGCATAGAGCGCCTCTTTCTCCCGCACGATCCCGCGCACGCTGCCCCCCGTCTTGGCCACCAGCGCTTTGAGCGCCGCCTTGCTCAGCGGCGTCTTTAGATACTCCACGACCGTCGGCGCCAGCCCGGCCTCTTTCAAAAGCGCCAGCGTGTTGCGCGAGGTGCCGCAATTGGGGTTGTGATAGATCGTGAATGCCATGGCTCTGAGTCCCTCAAAATTCCTGGCCCCCGACCTAACATGAGGCGGTAAGGACAAATAAAAGAATAAACCCCCAAATATAAAGACTTATGGGATAAAGAACCTTTCGCAGCCGGTAATATTTATGCCGAAAGCCCCCCTTTCCCGAAGAGGCATGCTAGACTGCGGCATGGCAAATCCAACGGAAGACCGCAGAGACGCGGCAAAGCGCAAGGCCCAGAATCATTTCACCGCGTCAGAACAGCGTGATGCGCTCGTTCGCCAAGAGATAGAGAAGGAGCGCACGGTCCTCGCTGCCCGCACCGCCAAACTCCGGGCCCTGCGCCTGGCCAAGGAAGCGGATGACAAGGCAGAAGCCGAGCGCATCGCCCGCGAAAACCCGCCCAAGCCCAAAGCCAAACCCCGCGCCCGCAAGGTTTCTGTTTCCAGCTAAGTCCGGCCAGAGTTCCCGGCCAGATTGTGTTTGCGGTGGCATCGGATTATAATTTCCGCACGCGGCGGCGTCCGGATGAAAGCGCACCTGTACCTACTCCAACTCGCCTTTAGTGCGCGCCTGGACGAGACAGCCCCTTCTTCCTCAACGCCACCCAAGCGTCCGTCGCGGCATGTCGCTGTGGCGGAACCCGATGCTCAGGGACTGGAAAATGGCAATCGGAACAGTGAAGTTTTTTAACACCACTAAAGGCTTCGGATTCATCGCGCCGGAAGATGGCGGCAAAGACGTGTTCGTCCACGTCTCCGCCGTTCAGGCCGCTGGCCTGCGCAGCCTCAATGAAGGCCAACGCGTGCAGTTCGACATCCAGCCGGATGCGCGCGGCAGCAAGGCAGCCAACCTGAAAGCGCTCTGATCGTCTCGATCAGTCGCAGCATTTCGGCGGCGGAGGGAACTCCGCCGCCTTTTCTTTTAGCCGCTCCACTGCGCCGCTCACCCATTGAATAACCCCAAAACCCATCCCACATTTGTGGAAAGGCGTTTGAGAGGAAACTCAAGAAATGGTCGATACCGCCAACACCTATTCTGCGCGTCCCGTGCCCGATCACGAAGGGCTGCGCACCATGGCGATCATCGTCTACGGGCTGATGCTGGCGTCGTTTGTCAGCTTCCACTTCGCTGCGGTGATCGCGGTGATCCTTGCCTATGTCAAACGCTCCGATGCACGCGGCACGATCTGGGAAACCCATTTCGATGCGGTCATCTCCACCTTCTGGATCGCGCTGGTGGTGATGGTGATCGCCGTGCCGCTCAGCTTCATCGTCATCGGCATCCCCATCCTGTTCGCGCTGGCGATCTGGTATCTCTATCGCAACATCAAGGGGCTGGTGCGCGTGATCGACGCGCGCCCCTATTAGCCTCAGGCCTTGGCGGATGGGCGTGCGCCCACGCGCGCAAACCAGGCGGTGATGTTGCTGAATTCCGGGTTCAGCGGCTGGCCCACTGACGCGCCGAAATCGAGAAAGCAGTAAAGCAGAATGTCCGCCAGCGTGAAGCGCTTGGCGCAGATAAACTCTTTGCCCGCCATTTCGCCGTTCAGCCATTCCAGCCGGTTCTGCGCAATGGCCTTCAATCCGTCCGCGGCTTCGGGGCGGCACAGCACACGGTCCTTGAACATCGGCAGCCCCTGGCTAAAGCGAAAGCCCGCGGCCAACGGCTCACAGATGTTCAGATCCACCCGCCGGGTCCATTTGCGAGTCTCGGCTTTTTTCTCCGGGCTGTCGCCAATCATCGGCGGGGTGGGATGAATGTCTTCCAGATATTCGCAGATCGCGGTGATCTCAGTCACACAATGGCCGCTATCCAGCTCCAGCGCCGGCGTCTGCCCGGCAGAATTTTTCTTCAAATATTCGGCCCGGCGGTTTTCACCGCCCATCAGATCAACCTGCACCAGTGGCAGTTCAATGCCCTTTTCGGCCATGAACATGCGCACAACGCGCGGGTTGGGGCCAACGGAGTTATAGAGTTTCATGGGTTCCTCGCCTGTGGCGTAATACTAAGATGGGCAAAGTTTAGGGGGCGCCCCGACCGCAGGTCAAACCGCAAGCCCTTGCCAATTGGCGTGTAAGCCCTCATTTGAGGGAGAATGCGCAAATGGCTGATGATCTCTTTCGGCGTGCTCCTGATGGTGGCGGGTGTTTTGGCATCGCCGCTGCCCATTCCCTTTCCGCTGGGGCTGGTTCTCTTCCTTGCCGGAAGTGCCATACTGGTCGCCCATTCCAAAGGCTTCCGCCGCTTCGTGCAGTATTTGCGGCATCGCAATGACAAGCTGTCGCGCGCCGTCGATTACGCAACCCACCGCGCCCCCGAAAAAGTGAAACCGGTCTTGCGCCGCACAGATCCCAACGCCTTGCACCGCCATGCCCGCAGGCAAAGGAAAAAAGACTGATGGCCATTCCCTTCATCCGCACCCTGGATGCGCCTTACGAA
>DATJDE010000477.1:0-1830 GCA_035497595.1 Rhizomicrobium sp.
CAATGGTACGAACTAAAAGCCAGCCCGCGCCCCGTGTCGAGTTTTTAACCTCAAGATTAAACCGGATTTCACGTCGCTTTATGTTATGCACGCGTCAGGGACCCGCCCGCCAGGATTGAGCCACACGCATGAACGTCCAGACGACCAGCCCCCCGCCAAAAGGCACGCGCCCCTTCGCCCCCTTCGAATGGATGATCGCGCTGCGCTACCTCCGCGCCAAGCGCAAGGAGAGCTTCGTCTCCGTCATTTCCGGTTTCTCGCTGCTCGGCATCGCGCTCGGCGTCGCCACCCTCATCATCGTCATGGCGGTGATGAATGGCTTCCGCCACGAACTGCTCTCCCGCATCCTTGGCCTCTCCGGCCATGTGGTGGTGCAGGGCTATGGCGGCGAGCTCATGGATTTCGACGCCATCGCCGCACGGGTGCGCAAAGTCCCCGGCGTCACCCGCGTCGCCCCCGTGGTGGACGGGCAGGTGATGGCCACCGCCAGCAATGTCTCACGCGGCGCACTGGTGCGGGGCCTGCGCAAATCTGATCTCGAAAAACTCACCACCGTTTCCAAAACCCTCTCCCCCGGCGCGCTGGCGCGGTTTGAAGGCGGAGATAACGTGATCGTCGGCTGGCGCCTCGCCCAGCAACTGGGCATCGGCCCCGGCATGCAGATCACGCTCATCGCCCCGCGCGGCAACGTTACCCCCTTCGGCACCACCCCGCGCGTCAAGTCCTATACAATCGCGGGCACCTTCAACATTGGCATGAGCGAATATGATTCCAGCTTCATCTTCATGCCGCTGGAAGAAGCCCAACTCTATTTCAATCTGGGCGAAGGCGTCAGCGGCCTCGAAGCCATGGTCGCCCAACCTGACGCGGTCACCCGCTACACGCCCGATATCGCACAAGCCATCGGCAACACAGGCCGCATCCTCACCTGGCAGGATGTGAATTCCAGCCTGTTCGGCGCGTTACAAGTCGAACGCAACGTGATGTTCCTCATCCTCACCATGATCATTCTGGTCGCCGCGCTGAACATCGTCTCCGGCCTCATCATGCTGGTGAAAGACAAAGGCGGCGACATTGCAATCCTGCGCACCATGGGCGCCACACGCGGCGCGGTGATGCGCGTCTTCCTGATCGCGGGCGCCAGCATCGGCATCACCGGCACACTTCTCGGCTTCGCAATCGGCGTGTTGTTCTGCAACAATATCGAAGCGATCCGCCAGTTCCTCTCCTCCCTCACCGGCACGCAATTGTTCAACCCCGAAATCTATTTCCTCAGCAAGATGCCCGCAGAAATCAACACAGGTGAAGTCGCCGCCGTGGTGCTGATGTCGCTCAGCCTGTCGCTGCTCGCCACGCTCTATCCCAGTTGGCGCGCCGCCAAACTCGATCCGGTGGAGGCGCTGCGCTATGAATAACGTCGCACTCCGCCTCGACCGCATCACCCGCATGTTCAAAGAAGGGGAGGGCACGCTCGAAGTTTTTCGCGATGTCAGCCTCGCCATTCAGCCCGGCGAACTCGTGGCGTTGGTCGGCCCATCGGGCGCGGGCAAATCCTCGCTACTGCACATTGCCGGCCTGCTCGAAGCGCCATCAAGCGGCGAAGTCATCATCGCCAATCAATCCGCCGCCGCGCTGCCGGATGCGGAACGCACACGCCTGCGCCGCGATACAATCGGCTTCATCTATCAGGCCCATCATCTGCTGCCCGAATTCGATGCGCTGGAAAATGTCGTTCTGCCGCAACTGATCGCCGGCAAATCCCGCAAAGCCGCAGAAGGCGAAGCCAAACGCCTGCTCACCGAACTCGGCTTGGGGGACCGGCTGGATCAT